>NZ_JACLQL010000003.1:89412-193103 GCF_016648635.1 Streptococcus sp. 21.1
AGAATTCCTAGGAAATCATTGAATTATCAATCACCCTACCAAGTTTTTCTGAGTTACTTGAAAAGTCTAACTTAATTTGACAATTTAGGTTCTTAAACGTCTCTAGTTAATCAACTAAAAATTATAACTAGCTGGGTGTTATCTAATCTCCCCTCATTTTTAAGTTTTTATCATTTTTGATATAATGGTAGAGAATGAAAGGAGACTTTATGTCAACTAAAAATTTAACGCCGGTCTTAAAAACCTCTTTTGTGCTACTGGCTATCCTCGTCCTTCTTGGTATTGTTATGCCTGACGGCTACCAAGTTTGGTCAGAACAACTAAGGGAAGTTATTTCAGATAAACTTGGCTGGTTTTACTTATTACTGGTCACGTCAATCGTTCTACTTTGTGGCTTTTTCCTGGTTAGTCCCGTTGGGCAAATCAAACTGGGGGAACCCAATTCGGTGCCTGAACACTCTACTATCTCTTGGATTGCCATGATATTTTCTGCTGGAATGGGAATCGGCCTTGTCTTCTACGGTGCCGCAGAGCCCTTATCCCATTATGCCATTTCAACGGTACGAGCTACCCCAGGGTCGCAGGAAGCCTTAGCCGATGCTTTCCGTTACACTTTCTTTCACTGGGGCATCCATTCCTGGGCAATATATGCTTTAATCGCCCTGGCCCTCGCCTACTTTGGTTTCCGAAAAAAAGAGAAATATCTTTTATCGGTTACCTTAAAGCCCTTGTTTGGTAAAAAAACAAACGGTATCCTTGGTAAGATCGTAGATACGATTACAGTGGTCGCTACTGTTATCGGGGTGGCAACCACTCTTGGTTTTGGGGCAGCCCAAATCAATGGGGGACTCAACTACCTCTTTGGTATTCCAAACAATGCCCTTGTGCAAGTTATTATCATCATTATCACAACCATCCTCTTTACCATTTCAGCCCTTTCTGGTCTTGGAAAAGGGGTAAAAATCTTATCAAACACCAATCTTATTTTAGCGATTGGACTACTCGCCATCACCATAATCATCGGTCCCACAGTCCAGATTTTTAATACCTTGACCGATAGTATCGGACTGTATATTTCCAATTTCTTCCGTATGAGTTTCAGTGCTGGTTCCTTTGGTCAATACAATCGTGACTGGATCAATACTTGGACGATTTTCTATTGGGCTTGGTGGATTTCTTGGTCACCATTCGTGGGAGTTTTTATTGCCAGAATTTCTAAAGGACGTAGTATCAGACAATTTCTATCCATCGTCTTATTAGCACCGACTGTATTAAGCTTTTTATGGTTTTCTACCTTTGGAACACTTTCAACGCATGTTCAATCACTTGGAAATGTAGATTTAACACAGTTTCCAAGTGAGCAGACCTTGTTTGCAACCTTCAGTCAACTGCCATTTGGTTTTATTGCCTCCGTTGTTGCCATCATCTTGATCATTACCTTCTTTATCACGTCAGCAGACTCTGCGACCTATGTGCTAGCTATGCTCTCTGATGATGGGAATCTCAAACCAAAGAATAACCTTAAAATCTTCTGGGGCGTACTACTTGCGACTATTGCCATCGTCTTACTTCTTTCAGGGGGCTTAGTAGCCTTGCAAAATACGCTGATTATCGTAGCCTTTCCATTTTCACTCATCATGGTACTGATCATGGTTTCCCTAGTCATTGAATTGCTACACGAAAAAGACAAGATGGGACTGTCAATCACACCGACACGATACCCTAAAAAAGATCAACCCTTCAAATCTTATGAAGAATAAATAACCCAATTTGTAAAACGAAGCTAGACAGAAAAAGCCATCTATGTTAGGCTCAGATAAACACCACATTTGTCTGAAAGGAACTAAGATAAATGACCTATACTCATCTTACCACAAACGAGCTTGTAACGATAGAGGCTTACTATCAAGAAAACATAATAAAAATTTAATATAAAAAGTGTCTAAAATACATATTTAGACACTTTTTGTATGCTATAATTTTCATTAACACTATAACAAAGGAGAACCAAATGAAACGTTTAAATACTCTATTTCATATTATAAAAGTTACAGGTTTTAATCAATTTTTGATAAGTTTTGTAAGTTTTATTTTTATTTCAGGAGGAATACTTTTATTAGTTGAACCTCAAATAAGTAATTACTGGGATGGACTATGGTATGCTTTTGTCACATCAACAACAGTAGGTTACGGAGATATACTAGCTACTACTCTAATCGGACGTATTACTAGCGTCTTTTTAACTGTATATGGACTTATTTTTTTTGGATGCTTATCAGCCGTAATTGTCAATTACTACAGCAAATTAAATACATCTAATAATAAAACTGACTAACATATTTCTTAGTAACTGTAAAAAATAATTCTTTCTCTGCCAATTCCAAACGGCTACAATTTCCTGACCTCGCGATACTTCTTGACTATCCTCTCCAGTCTGAACAAGATTACCATCTTCGACATCATCTAAGTCTAATTCTTTCTTGATAGTCTTGAAGAGTTTTCCAAATCCAATCTGTCGTTTCCGATAAAGTCCCTCAAACAAATCACCCGTTATCCGTTCCTTCGTCTCTTCAGGCAAGACAATCACTTGTTTGTCATTCTCTTTCTCGACATCAAATGGATTTTACTAATATTTCTCAAAATTATGAGGCTGGGACAAAAGTCCTAGCCTCTTTATTGTTTTTGGATTGTCGAGCAAGACGCAGTGGTTGAGTGGGCTCTACTACGCTGATTTCATCAGCTTTTACTGCCCTACTCAACTGTGCGGAGGTGGGACGACGAAATCGAATTCTAACGAATTACCGATTTCTGTCCCACTCTCAAGAAATAGAATTCCTAGGAAATCATTGAATTATCAATCACCCTACCAAGTTTTTCTGAGTTACTTGAAAAGTCTAACTTAATTGTTATCATTTAATTTATCTAACAGAGCCTCTGCTACTTTTTCTGGAATGCCAAGTGCTTGGATGTCCTCAACAGTAGCTTTTTGGATAGCTGTCATAGACTTGAAGTGTTTGAGAAGTTTTTGTTTGCGCTTAGGTCCAAGGCCCTCCACGCCATCAAGTTTGGAGCTGAAACTATTTTTACTACGAACTTGACGGTGGAAGGTGATAGCAAAACGGTGAACTTCATCTTGGATACGGTGAAGAAGGAAAAATTCCTCGGATTGCCGTGGCAAATCAATGACCTGCAAGGGGTCCCCAAAGAGCAATTCGTTGGTTTGGTGCTTGTCATTTTTCTGAAGCCCCGCAACTGGGATAGAAAGATTCAATTCATTGCGTAGGACATCCTTGGCCACATTGACCTGTCCTTGACCACCATCCATGATAATAAGATCTGGTGGTGTTAGCCCATCGCGTTTGACACGACTATAACGTCGACGAATGACCTCACGCATGCTGGCATAATCGTCAGGCCCTTCAACCGTCTTAATCTTGTATTTGCGGTACTCTTTTTTATTGGGTTTTCCATTCTCAAAGACGACCATGGCGGATACAGGGCTCGTTCCCATGATGTTAGAGTTATCGAAGGACTCGATGCGAACCGGTGTCGGAATTCCCATGAGTTTGCCTAGATTTTCAATGGCTCCTTGGGTCTTGGCTATATCTTTTTCAAGAAGATCAAATTTTTGAGTCAGACTGACACGGGCATTTTTCGTCGCCAGATTAACCAACTGCTTCTTCTCGCCACGTTGAGGTTTAAAGACCTTGACCTCATCTCCAACTAGAGCTTCGACAGACTCTTGATCAATGTCTCCTGGAATGAAAATCTCCTTAGGCTTGAGATGACGACTATCCAGATAAAACTGACCCATATAGGTTAGAAAATCTTCCTCAGCATCATTATAATAAGGGAACATATTGACATCACGCTGAATGAGTTTTCCTTGGCGAACAAAGAAAACCTGAACACACATCCAACCCTTGTCCACGTAGTAACCGAAGATATCACGGTCCTGCATGTCCTGACGGATAACCCTTTGCTTGGTCCTCAGCGTCGATACTGCCTCAATCAAATCACGATACTCCGCAGCACGCTCAAACTCCATCTGGTCAGACATATCCTTCATCTTGGCCTTAAGCTGATTAACGATTTTATCATCATGACCGTTTAGGAAATTCTTGACATCCTCAACCAAACCTTGCCAATAGTCCTCAGTGGTGTGACAGATGGTATGGGCATTACATTGGCCAATATGGTAATAGAAACAGACCTTGTTGGCGGGATTTTTACATTTCTTAAAGGGGAAAATACGGTCCAACAGTTTCTTGATTTCATTGGCCGCACCAGAGTCTGGGTAAGGACCAAAATAGAGACCGCCATCCTTCTTAACCTGGCGGGTAATCAAGAGCCTTGGATAGAGCTCCTTAGTAATCTTGATAAATGGATAAGACTTGTCATCCTTGAGGCGGATGTTGAATTTGGGCATATTCTCTTGGATAAGATTAATCTCCAAAAGCAGGGCCTCAATATTGGACTCGGTTACGATAAATTCAAAATCTGCAATCTCAGATACCAAAAGCTCTGTCTTGGTATCATGACTTCCACGAAAATAGCTACGCACACGATTTTTTAGATTTTTAGCCTTACCGACATAGATAATATTGCCGAATTTGTCCTTGTGGAGATAGCACCCAGGATTGTTTGGGAGCAATTCCAACTTATGTTTAATCAGATCATTCATGCTTTCATTGTAGCAAAAAAAGAGCTGAAAAGCTCTTCGGAATCATGGCTATCATAGCTTTACTTGGACAAAATCTTCAGGATTTCCTCATAACTTTTGACTTGATAGGTTGGAACAGCTGGAGTCTCATTGACTAGGCTACTTGGATTGAACCAGACACTATCAATACCCGCATTATTACCACCCTAGATATCAGCTGTTAGACTATCACCAATCATGAGAGCTGAGCTTGGGTGAAAATCATGGACCTGATTGGCAATTTTATCAAAAAAGTCTGTAGACGGTTTGTGGGCACCCACCTCATCAGAGATGAAAACATCGTCGAAGAAAGGTAAAATACTCGAAGCCTGCAGACGACCACGTTGGATATAGCTAACACCGTTAGTCGCTGCATAAATCTTGTGGCCACGGTCTTTAACGTTTGATAAGAAAGCATGGGCCTGAGGCAACTCCTGCCCCTGCTGACTCAAAAAATGTTGGTAGCGCCCAGCTAAGTGACTACCATCTACTTCTTTTCCAAAGTGCTCAAAGAGACGTGAAAAGCGCGTGCGAAGCAATTCCGGTTTAGTGATAAAACCATGATTGAGGTCTTCCCACATGGAACGGTTCATGGGAATATAGTGGTCTTTATAAACCTTGAGTTCTTGGGAAGCCACACCAGCCTCTTCAAGAAGGTAGGTTAAGGCCAAATCTTCAGCACGGTCAAAATCAAGAAGAGTGTGATCAAGGTCGAAAAGTAAATGGGTGTAGGTCATGACGTATCCTTTCTGACAGTTAAATCATCAGGGTTTATTTTACCATAATCTAGCTATATCTAAACAAAGAAACACAAAAGGACGACCCTCAGGCCGTCCTCTCTGATTTATGAAAAATAAGTATTGCTTACTTAATAGGGTACTATTTATATCTATTAAAGCTTAAAGAAAGCTTAAAATAGGATATTTTTCAAAAAATACAATTTTACTTAAAACCCTAATATCACTAATTCATGGTATACTGAAAATACAAGATTAATCAAACGAGGCGTGTTATGAAAAATTTAAAATTTCAATCCGTTTTTGACATTATCGGTCCTGTCATGGTCGGACCTTCCTCTAGTCATACTGCAGGAGCTGTTCGTATTGGCAAGATTGTTTCTGCCATCTTTGGAGAAACACCGACTGAGGTAGAATTTCAACTTTTTAATTCCTTTGCCAAGACCTATCGAGGTCACGGGACTGATGTGGCTCTAGTGGCTGGTATTTTAGGTATGGAAACGGACGCCCCTGACATCCCACGCGCTCTGGATATCGCATACGAAAAAGGCATTAAGGTCTACTGGAAAATTAACAAGGATAGTAATGCGCCACATCCCAATACGACTCGTATTACCTTAAAAAATGATAAAAAAACCATTTCTGCCACAGGTGTTTCTATCGGTGGAGGCAATATCCAAGTAACTGAACTCAATGGTTTTGCGGTCAATCTCAAGATGAATACACCGACTCTCATCATTGTCCACCAAGACGTTCCAGGAATGATTGCCCTTGTCACAGATATTTTGTCGCGTTATGGCATCAATATCGCTCAAATGACTGTTACTCGGGAAAATGCCGGTGAAAAGGCCATTATGATTATCGAAATTGACTCGCACCAGTGTGATGAGGCCGTCACTGAAATCGCTAGAATTCCTCATCTACATAATGTCAACTTTTTCAGCTAAGAGGGGGATTGCATGTTTTACACTATTGAAGAATTAGTTCAACAAGCTGACCGAGATTACCAAGGTAATATCGCTGAACTCATGATTGCTACAGAAACAGAGCTAACTGGACGGGAACGTCCTGAAATCCTAGCTCTGATGGCTCGAAATCTTGAAGTGATGAAGGAGTCTGTTCAGGCTGGTTTGTCCCCTGAGAAATCACCAACTGGCTTAACTGGGGGAGACGCTGCCAAACTGGATGCCTATATCAAAAATGGAAAGACCTTGGCTGATTCTGCCGTCTTAGGTGCTGCTAGAAATGCCATGGCCGTCAATGAATCTAACGCCAAGATGGGCTTGGTTTGTGCCACACCAACTGCTGGATCAGCTGGTTGTCTACCTGCTGTTCTTACAACTGCTATCGAAAAACTGGGCTTAACCGAATCACAACAATTGGATTTTCTCTTTACTGCGGGTGCATTTGGCTTAGTCATCGCAAATAATGCCTCGATTTCTGGTGCCGAGGGAGGCTGCCAAGCCGAAGTCGGTTCCGCCTCTGCTATGGCTGCTGCCGCTATTACAATGGCTGCTGGTGGTACACCCTTCCAGGCCAGTCAGGCCATCTGCTTTGTACTTAAGAATATGTTGGGACTCATCTGCGACCCTGTAGCCGGATTGGTTGAGGTCCCATGTGTCAAACGTAATGCCATGGGAGCAAGTTTTGCCCTAGTAGCTGCGGACATGGCCTTGGCAGGCATCACATCAGCCATTCCAGTCGACCAGGTCGTTGACGCGATGTTTCAGGTAGGTTCAGCCATGCCAACTGCCTTCCGGGAAACTGCTGAAGGTGGCTTAGCAGCAACTCCAAAAGGAAAGGCACTAGCAAAAGAAATTTTTGGGTAATTTTTAGTAAAAAACAAAAAAACTTAGAAGCTTTCATACTTCTAAGTTTTTTCTTCTTACATAGCCTTTTCAACGTTTTGATTTTAGCTGAATAGCCATTTTGTCAAAAAGTGCCATGTTTCTTTGGCAATACTTGCAAGGAAGGTTGAGAGACTAAATGCGTTGAATTTTTTGAGGAAGTTCTCAACAAGTGGGGCGACAGTCTTAGGTATTTCCACTGGAGTGTTACTTTCTTCTTTCTTACCAGTATTATCCTGAGATGAATCTGGCACTGTGTTTGTACTGTCGTGACCATTATTTTGCCCAGTTGGTTCAGGCTCTGGAGCAACCTCAGGCTGATGCTCAGGTTCAACTGGTTTATTTTCCGGATTTGGCTCTGGACTTGGTTCTGGCTGAGGATCAGGTTTGATTGGTTCGTCAGTAGTGTCACTGCTTGTGTTTGTCATTTTTTCAGTTACAAAGAAGTTTTTGAATTCTACTGCTCCATCCCAAAGACCAACACCGACATGGGCATGATTGAAGTAATTATCCACGGCATCAAATTGATGATGGAGCACTTCCTTACCATCGACATAGACTGTCATGGTGTCTACGCCTTTCACAACCTTGACATGGTGGTACTGACCGTCATTGATAGCCTTATCCAAATAAGCTTCAGCGATGGTTTCACCACCAAAACGGAAGAGACGAACAGTATCATTGTCAGCAAATTGGACAGAGTAGGCACGACCAGGTTCTTCACGTTCCGCAGCTACAAAGAGGTTGACCAAACCATGTTGGTATTTGACATCGATATCATAGTCAAATTGCTTGAAGCCATTACTTTCATAGGCCATGAAGAAGTCATTGGCACTGACATTGCTATCGTAAAGGGTATCGTCATCAATATACCAATCACCAGTGACAGCTTTCAAACCTTTAAGGTTGGTCGCAAAATTGTTGAGCGTAATGTCAATATTAAAGGTCTTGGTCAATGAAGGGTTTTCAACTGAAGTTGCTGTGACAGTGAGATGACCCTTGTGAAGGGCTTTAAGAGAAAGTTTATTGTCATGTTCAGTATAGGACACCAAACTTGGATCACTTACTGTCCATGTCACATCTTGCTCTTCAGAAGCTGGTGCGAGGTAAACCTGCAAGTCCTTACTTTGACCAACTTCAAGTGCCAAATGACCTGCAACTGTGGTGTTCATAGCAACAGCCTTAGTAACTTCCTTCTTGTCAGTCCAAGTACTCTTAATCGGGTAGATAGCAATATTTGCTTTGGCTGGACCACCTTCAACCAAGACGCTCGCTCCAACGGCTCTTGGGCTTGGGAAAATCTGATTAGCACCAGCTACCGTATTCCCCTTAGCAAAGACTTCCACACTCGCACGGTCCACATAAAGATGCAAATCAATAGAACCATCTTCATTGCGAGTCACTTGTTGACTATTAACCTTAGCAAAGGCATCTGAAAGGATGGTACCAGATTGGCTGCGGTCAATAGACAAAGTTTCCTTAGTTAAATCGTAAACGACTTTGGTAGCTTGACCATCACCGACGCGAAGGTTAAATCCAACTGCTGTCGTGTCCTTACCTGGTACAAAGTGAGAAACCACTTCATAAGTGTCACCCGTGAAATCTTTAAGTAATTCGTTATCAGAAGCCACTGTGACATTTTCAAAATACTGGGCATTTTCTGTGTCACGAAGGCTTTCGTAGGCCTTAACAGGGGTTTGGGTTAAAAGGTAACGGTCGCCTGATTTAACCAAACCAAGGTCAAGGTTAAGGTTAAAGGTACCATTAAATTTTTGACCTACAGTATCTGCAACCAAATTGCAATAATCTTCCCAAGTGTTCATCCAATTGATTTCAGTCAATTGTGGGATGTTTGGATGGTCAGCTGTCCCAAAATCATGAACATAATAAGTCATGGCAGCATAGGAATCCTTACCAAAATTCATGATTTCGTCATGATCTTGGTATACATCATCAGCTACAAAGGCCCACTTGCCATCCACTTGTTTAAAATCACCAACCTTGTAAGAACGACCGCCACGTGAGAGGACCCACTTGAGTGCGCCATCATTGGCTACAATCGGATAAAGGTCAGGACATTCCGTATGCAAATCCTTGTAGGTTGTTTCCACTTGCCAGTTCTTCAAGTCTGGTGAAGAATAAATGCGAAGTGGACCACCTGCAAGGACCATAAACCATTGGTTATCCCAGCGGAAGACCTTAGGGTCACGGAAATCTTGGTTTTGAAGGGGATCCTGAGACCAGTCGGCAACTACCTTGTCATATTTTTGCCAAGTTCTCCCCTCGTCCTCACTGTAGGCAATTTCAATCCGTTGCCCATTACCATTTGAAGTGATAATAGCTACCAGACCACCTTCCGGAGATTTGAAGAGGCCTGAACTATTGGTACTATCAACCACGACAGAGCCTGAGAACATGTGACCTGTTGCATCTGGATAGAAGGCTATAGGCTCTTCATCCCAATGAAGCAAGTCTCGGCTGGTCGCATGGGCCCAGTGCATTGGCCCCCATTTGGTATCATCGTAAAATTGATAGAAGAGATGGTAACGTCCCTTGTAGAAGACCAAACCATTAGGGTCATTAGCCCAGCCATCCTTGACAGAATAATGATACTGATCACGATAAAGCTCGTTGTAATACACATCATCACTTTGTCTACGGTGGATATTAACACGATAAGTTAAGGTCACAGGACGACCAAGCGAATCGGTCACACTACTTTCAACAATAAAGTAATTGGCACCTACAGCCACTGGCAATTGTGAAATATCTGTGTAGACATTTCCCTTGGCATCTTCTACCTTGATAACAGCATTTGGATTATGCTTAGTGATGTCAAAGCCTACTGCCTCAGCATTGTGTCCCACATATTGGATATGGAGTGGTTCTTCAGAGAAGAATTGGGCTTGTTTTTCAACAGAACCTGTCTTTGAGGTCACCACAAGATTGTCAATCAAAGGAAGACTGGCATCATCAAGATTAACATAGCGGGTGTTTTTGAAAATGACATTGGCATTCCAATTAAGAAGTCCAAAGTAACCTTCTGGAAGGACTTGAGGTTGGCCCTTGTCACTTTTTTGAAGAACAGCGTCACCTGTACTTGCGACAAGCACATCATTGACATAGTAAGATAGCCACTGATTAGCCGCAACTACTCTAAGATTGTAGGTTTCATCGGCAGTTGGTGTTACATCTTTTTCATCTACAAGTTGAATATCATGATTATTGACCCAACGCCAAAACTTAACCTTATGGTTACCAGAGTCTACGTTGACCCCGTACATATTTTTATCGCTACTATCATTGTTACCACGGAAAATGAGGGCAGCGGCACCACCAGCTTCCTTGAAGGTCACATCCGTTGAATAGATAAAATTCTTGCCCTCGGATTGAGAATAAAGGAAAGAGTCTCCCTTGTCTTTGGCTTCTGAATGAATACCGTCAGCCTGCATTTCCCAGTGACCATTTTGGTCTGCGGTCATCCCTTCAAGATTGGTAACCGCTTCATTATTAGGCAAATCCGTTTTTTCCTCTGTCACATGAACAGGACTGGTGCTATTCGTTACAACTGGAGATTGCTCTTGACTGGTCTGATTCAAATCGGCTTCTTGCGTTTGCTTAGCCACTTTCTCAGCCTCACTAGCCTGTATTTGTACTTCTTTTGACTGGTCAGGGCTAGGCTGAGTGGGATTCTCTTGAGCTGTTTTAGCAGATTCGGAAACAAGGGACTGGCTAGGCTCTACCACTTGGGGGACTTCCTTGGTCGTGCTAGGAGCAAGCTCCGCTTGAGGAGCAACTTGATGGTCAGTTTGAGTTACCACTTCTTGAGGTACTTGGCTCACAGTTGCCTGTTCCACTTGGTCCGCATAGACAGGACCAGCCAGGGCCAAACCTGCAAAGCTTACCAAGGCACAGCCATAGACCCAAGTTTTCCCACTTTTACGCATAAACCAATTTTTACAAACAGTATCATTCATGACTCTTCTCCTTCTTTAGAGTAACATTAAATGTTAACTCATTTTTTCATGAAAATTCAAAGTCAATACATTCGCCTTTATTAATAAGCCTATCAAAGTTTCCGGAAATATCTCTAGGATTTACATTAAAACGGTAAACGCTTACTTTTAATATCATTATATCACTATAATCTGAAAATACCATCTTTTTCTGTAATATTTTTCATATAAATGAAAAACTTCCGAATTTGCCATTCGAAAGTCCGTTCCTTATGCTTAATCTGAGCCTGTTAGCAGGCTATTTCCAATAATACCAATGGTTACAATAGCAATCCCAAGGAATCCCAAAAGGCTAGGTAGACTATCTCCGAGGAAGAGGCAACCACCCAAGAGGGTAAAGAGAACTTCACCAGCCTGAGTAGCCTCAACTACTGCCAGTTGCTTATGGTTATGCTTAACAAGATTAGTGGCCTCGAAGAAAAGCAAGGTTGCGACAACCCCAGAAAAGACAGCCACAATTAAAGACTGTAAAATCTGTCCGCCTGATGGAAGACCAGCATCTGCACCAGCAAAAGCTGACAAAAGCAACCAAAAAGGTGTACTCATCAAGGTCATTCCAAACACGCGCTGCGTCGTTGAAAGCTGATCCTGCTTACAGTGGACCATCATCTTACGATTGCCCAAAGGATAGGCAAAAGCGGCCAGTAAAATCAAGAGACTAGCACGGACCACACCGCTACCAAGACCACTACCGAAGTAAGGAATCTGGATGAGAATGATCCCTAAAAGGATAACCAATGTCATAAGCAGTTGCTTACCAGGTACCCTCTGCCCAAAGAGTGGGGTCAAGAGCAGACCAGCCAGAATGGTAATCTGCCAAGTGGCTGCCACAAACCAGGACTCACCATAAATGGAGGCTAGAGACAGTGGCCCATAGAAAAGCCCAAAACCAACCGTACTCCAAATCAACCAAGTCAGGGGTGCTTTCTTAATGGCAGACAGAACACCTGCCAGCTCACCCTTACGCCAGACCAAAACAGTCAGCATGGGCAAGCTAAACAAATAGCGTAGACTAGCACTCCACATCCAGGACCCACCCGAAAGATTCATACTACGATTAAAGATAAAAGTAAAAGCAAAAAAGAGGGCACCCAGAATACCATACCAAAGCGCCCTCGCAAATTGAGATTGTTTCATATTTGTAAACTCCTGTAATTATTCTATTGTATATTATTTGCAGCAATAAAAAAAGGAGGTCATCAAAATGACTTCCTTGGTTTCGTTTCAATTTTTACTTATGGACCAAGTAAACAACCTGTATTTTAATCACCTTTTAGCTGTACTTGTGTATGTGCTAGCAGGTCTCCTAGATGTCTCCTATCTTTCCTAAAAAACGTCATTGCCAGTAACAAAACTGCGATTAGAGTCGCTGAAAACGAGAGGATAATGGATAACACATCAAAATCACTATAGAAGCCATGAATCGTGCCCATATGACCGAGTTGCCAAGGTAAAAATTTGATGACGTTTCTGATCAAGCTAGCCTGCACTGTTTTTTTCTGGTAGACCAGTTCAAGCCCTGCTTTTCCCTTCCCCAAGCTCCCATTTTTTGCATAATCCAAGAATGTGAAAAGGAGCGTGATTGGCAAAACAGAGGTGAAAAATACAAGCCACTGCGACTGAATTTCTGTAAACTCTGGGACGCCATTAAAAAAAATAATGTATATAAGCATAGAACCTAAAAACAGAAGACCTAAATAAGCTATAATAAAAAGATAATCGAATAGAAATTCAATCATTCTTTTTTTAAACGAAATAGGATTTGTTGCTAAGATCTTCATCGCCCTCTCCTCCTTTATCATCTCCCATTATAACATTTTTTAATATTCTAAATAATATTTGAGAGGAAAATTTGTAGGCTATTGAGCTCGCAAATTGAGATTGTTTCATAATTGTAAACTCCTGTAGGTTTTATTATACACTACTTCTATTATGGCTTTTGGACTTTATTTAGATTTTACGTTATAGTAGTATTAAAAATCTAAATCATAAGGGTAATGTATGTCTCAGGATATTAAAGTAGAAATTGGAAAAAGAATTCGTGAAGAACGTGAACGACAAGGGTTAACACGTGAGCAAGTTTGTTATGCTGAAGATGAAATAACTGTCAAACAGCTGATGAGGATTGAGCTCGGACGTTCATTGCCAACTATTGTAAAACTTCAATATATCAGTGATAAACTAAATGTTTCCCTGAATTATTTGTTGGGAGAAACTAATTTAGACATTCCTGAAGACTATTATTAGGCTAAATATAAACTCATGAAGTCTCCTGTCTATGGCGACCCCGAACGTATCAAGAAGAAGCTAAAAGATATTGAGGAACTCTACGACAACTATATTGAGATTCTACCAGAGGACGAGCTTTTTGCTATTGATATCATTGAAAGAACATTAAATTTCATAGCTGAAGGGGAGGGAGAAGACCTTGTTGAAATAGTATTTGAAGATTATTTAAATCAAGTATTGAAAAAAGAACAGTACACATTGAATGATCTTTTATTGATAAAATATTATTCTGTACAGTGCCAATCATCTTCATATGATGAATCTATGATTGAGAATTTTCGAAAAAATTTGATAAAACAAAGATTGCAAGGAGATGAATTAACCAATGTGGAACTATTGGGAGCATTATCAGCTATAGCTGGGATATATGTTATGCACCATGAATACGAACATATGAAGTCTCTCGTCGATAAGATGTATGAAATCATACATTCCATTATGCAACACTCATATCAGCCAGGTATAACAATGCTTGAAGCAAAATACTATCTCTTCTATGAGAACAATAAAGATAAAGCAACTGAACTTTACAAAATGGCTACCGTACTAGCCGAAGCCTTCGGTGACCAAGTCTTCATCAAAAATCTTAAAATGGAAATGAAAAAAGACTTAAATACGAAATAACAAATCTAAGTGACATAAATGTCCTTTTGATTCGTTATTTTTTTGTTTATACTCATTCATATAATCAAATAGGAGAAATCAAGATATGACAAACCTTATCGTAGCAAAACAGTTAAGCAAACAATTTCAAAAATATATAGCAATAGAAAATCTAAACTTCACAGTTGAAGAAGGTGAAATTCTAGGTTTCCTAGGGCCTTCAGGCTCTGGGAAAACGACAACAATTAATATCTTAACAGGTCAACTCACTCCTAGTCAGGGAGAAACTTATATTTTAGGCAAATCATCCCTTCAGTTAAAAGAAAAAGATTTGTCAAAGATTGGATTAATTACTGAAAATAGTGGCTTTTATGAAAAATTAACACTTCATGATAATCTTCTATTCTTCGCCAAACTCTACAATGTTTCACCAGATTATATTGACGATTTGATGAAACGTGTAGGTCTTTATGATCATCGTAAAACCTTGGCAGAAAAACTCTCTACAGGGATGAAACAACGGATGCTTCTAGTTAGGGCTATCATTAACAAGCCAAAAGTTCTCTTTCTTGATGAACCTACTTCTGGTCTAGATCCATCAACATCTCAAACCATTCACGCTCTTATTGAAGAACTAAAACAACAAGGAACAACCATTTTTCTGACGACACATGACATGCACGAGGCTACCATTTTATGCGATAAAATTGTACTTCTAAATAAAGGGAAGATTGTTGAGGAAGGAAAACCTGCTGAGCTTATTCAGAAATATAATACAAATAAAATGGTAAAAGTGACCTACTGTTCAGGTCAAGAGAAAGTGATTCCCTTCTCTGAATTAAATCATATTACTGCAACTCAAGATATTCAAACCATCCATTCATGTGAACCAACTTTAGAAGACATCTTCATCCAACTTACAGGAGGAAAACTTAATGTTTAACCAATTGAAATCTTTACTATGGCTTAGAAAAAGAGTTATCAAATCTAACAAAACCATTATCCTACAAATCCTCCTTCCTTTAGGATTTGCCTTTCTATATAAACATATCTATGAGATTCAAGGTACTCTAACAAACTCAATGAAAGTCAATCTATTAGGCCTGTGTTTAGCTTTATCTTTGAGTTTATCAGTTGGAAATCCAATCAGTACTATTGTTTCCGAAGAAAAGGAAAAAAATATTTTAAGAACTTTGTTTTTAAGTGGTGTTAATAGTACGAACTATATCCTTTCAGTTTTGTTTTACCCAGTGCTTATTAGCTTAGTGATGACAACTGCTATTCCGAGAATACTAGAACTAAATATTGAAAATAATTATAGTGCTTATCTTATCATCTCACTTGCTACATCTTTAGTAATGATGCTTATCAATCTTTTCATTGGCTTAATCAGCAAAACTCAAGTGTCTGCCCAAGTAATTAGTCTTCCAGTATCAATGATTAGTATGTTTATTCCAATGCTTTCAGGGATCAGTAAAGATTTCGATAATGTCGTGAAATATAGTTATATGGGACTTTTCACGAAATCTATAAGCCAGCTTGAAAGCTTTAAGTGGCAGGACCAAGTTGCTAGCTCACTATCCCTTCTAGTCTGGTTACTCCTCTTTACTGCACTGACCATTCTACAATCTAAGAGATTACGAAAAATATCTTAATTCAAAACCATAACCATCTAAACTGAGTGTTAGATGGTTGTTTTGTTTATTTCCCTTCTTTTACTCTAACTAGAAACACAGTCAGCTTCCTAGAGTCTTTTCATTCACATGATTTTAAGGTATATTATTATATAATTAAAACTCAAGGGGAATACAGATGTCTGAAGATATTAAAATCGAGATTGGAAAAAGAATTCGTGAAGAACGTGAACGAATAGGTTTAACACGTGAGCAGGTTTGTGACACAGAAGAAGAATTAACCGTCAAACAACTGATGAGAATTGAGCTCGGTCGCTCATTACCAACTATTGTCAAACTGCAGTATATCAGTGATAAATTGGGTGTTTCCCTCAACTATTTGTTAGGTGAAACAAAACTAGACATTCCTGAAGATTATTATCAGGCTAAATATAAACTCATGAAGTCTCCTGTCTATGGCGACCTCGAACGTATCAAGAAAAAGCTGCAGGACATTGAAGACCTCTACGATAACTATATTGAGATTCTACCAGAGGACGAACTTCTAACCATTGATATCATTGAAAGAACCCTGAATTTTATATCTGAAGAGAAGAAAGAAGATCTTGTTGAGATTGTATTTGAAGACTATTTGAATCAGGTATTGAAAAAAGAAGAGTATACCTTGAATGACCTTCTGCTAATAAAATACTATACCTTTCAATGTCAAGTTGGTGACTATGATAAAGAAATTGTTGAAAGTTTTCGATGTAAATTAATTAATCAAGAATTACAAGGGGAAGAGCTAGTTAATGTTGAGCTACTAGGAGCATTGTCAACTATTGCTGGAATCTATGTCATGCATCATGATTATAGAAATATGAAAACGATTGTCGATAAAATGCATACTGTTATTGATAAGACACTACAACATGCTTACAAACCCGCCGTACTTATTTTTGAAGCGAAATATTATCTTTTCTATGAGAACAATAAAGATAAAGCAACAGAGCTCTATCATACAGCCACCGTACTAGCCGAAGCCTTCGGTGACCAAGTCTTCATCAAAAATCTTAAAATGGAAATGGAAAAAGATTTAAACATAAAATAGAAAATATATCAGCAACTTTTTAAACATGATTCATTCCAAATGTAATAACTACCAAAGAAGCATCTGAAGTTAAACTCAGATGCCTCTTTTATTATTTCAATTTTTTCACTTAAACTTATCCTTATGTTTCTTCAGATACTTCTTACCATACCAGTCTTCTACTGACTTGCCTTCCCAGTCACGGTATTCTTCAGGATATTTCCATTTGTAGTAGGCTTGCAACATATAGGGGAACATGAAATAAATTTCAAAGGCAACAATCAATATATTGAACACTAGGAATAAGAATAAAACACCTAATCCTCCAACCAAACTATCTGCATTTCTTATTGAATCTGAAAATATCGTACGAAAAATTATCCAGAGTGCTACGACTATTCCACCATACTTGACAATGAATCTAAATACTCTATTAAACACTCTATCGGTCAGACTCTCTATTTCAGTACCACCATATAATAAATTTAGCAATGAGGTAGACTTATCACGTATCATATAAATGATTGTGAAAAGAATTAGTCCTTCAAAAACAAACATTCCAACATAGCCAACAAGACCATAAAGTAAATTCATCAAGAAAAGATTAAGCTCAATTAGGAGCCATATTATAAAAGAAACCATAAAATGAAACTGACCTCTATAGATCAAAAGAAACTGTTGGTTGAATCGCTTTCCTAATATAATCAGTAAAAGCCATATTGCCAGCCCCATCCAAAACACCCAGTAGGGAAGAAAATTAACCTCGGATAGGCCTACTGTTAAATCTTTAGGATTAGCATGATAAAATAAATAATTATTTAAAGCTACAATCAACCAATTGGGACCCATTATAAATAAGATTGTCAAAATCACTAACCAAACATACGACTTAAAGGTCCCTCTATATTTTTCTTTTTTTAGAGCATCCTGATAATTTTCCTGTGCAAATTTTCCTGAGACACTATCATCTAAAAGATTTAAACTCTCTTCAAAACTGGCCCTAAAGATTGATTTCTTCATTTTTACCTTATCAATAATTCCTTGTGTTTTTTTAGGCACTTCCAATTAATCTCTATTTCTATTGGTTAAATCATAAAGAGCGAGACAGACCTTTTGAGTTTTCTCAGCTAGTGTAGAGTCTGTGTTTAACTGAGCCTCTAGCTATTCTCTGGACAAATCAGGATCTATCAGCACGATTGAAAGAATGAGATAACTCTCAAAAAGTTCTTATATTTCTGCTTTAATTCCGTCTGACTGATTCCTTCTCTAGCATCCTTTATGACAGCATCAAAATCTCCTGACCTAAACTTTACGAGTGCCTTGCTCTACCAACTGAGCTAAATTGGCTAACACTTTTATAGTATGGCACTCTCATTCTTTGTCAGGAAGTTTTAAACGATTTTCTTTATCAAAATCTGGCAAGGATTTTGGGGATCCCATAGTTGAGGAAAAATCTCTAATTTTTTAAAACCAACACTTCGATAAAAGACATTTGTTCGGTCATAATCTTTATTTGAACCTTCTGCGACTGTTTTGACCTGTAGGTAGTCCACTTGTTTGACTGCTTCTCTTTCTATAGTCGTAATTAATTTCCTTCCAATTCCTTGACCTTGATAAGCTTTTTTTACGCCGAGACAATCAATCTCTGCACACTCTTCACTAGAATAGGACAAGCTTACAAATCCAGTCAAATCACTCTCCTGATAGGCTGCCCAAACTTGCAAATCTTTGGCTCCTTCGATGTAGGCTTGCGTGCTTTCAGGTATTCCAAACCATTCTGGCAAATCCTTTAAAACCTCATCAACAACTGCCATTTTTTGATCTTCATCCTTAACATCTTTAATAACAAGCATCATAAGTTCCTTTCTTAATTTTAGTCTTACTTTCCCCCTTACGAGCCAGCACTTTCGTAGGCATCCAAGCCCCTATCCCAGAGTTTGAGGGAAATGAAAAAGAAGACAAGGGAAATCAGAATCAAACCACCGATATTAAAGAGCCCATTCTTACCCTGCAAGAAATAACTGGCAGGATAGTAAGCCGTAAAGGCAAATGGCACGATAAAACTGATCAACCAACGAAGGAGCGAATTGTAAATGGAAATCGGGTACTTGGCAAAATCATTGAACATATAAAAAATATAAATCATGGCGCCTGACTGTTTAGTCCAAAAAGCGATACTGGCTGTCGCTATTTTCAAGGAAGTATAAATCAAGGTAGCAAATGGAATACAGACTAGGAAAATCAGGAATTTGGGAAGCGTCCAAGCAATGCTTGATACTGTTGTTCCTAATAGAATGCAACCGACCAAAAGTTCCCCCAAGGCATCAATCTGAAAGGTCTCAACCAGAATATGAAAGAGAGGGTTGATAGGACGAGTCAAATACTTGTCAAATTCCCCTTTTCGGACTAGTCGTTGACCTAAGGCCCAGAGATTGTCAAAAAAGAGATGGTCCAATCCCTTGGGAATCAAGGAAAATCCATAGATAAAGGCAATCTCTTGAAAAGTCCAACCTTCTAGCGAGGGGATGTGTTGAAAAATGACATTGAGAAACAAGAGGTTCAGACCTTGAGTCAGAAAGACTCCCAAGACACCTACTACAAAATCAACCTTGTATTCCATGATTTGCTTGATGTATTGTCTGATAAAAATCAGATGCATGCGTTGATATTTTTTCATACTAACCTCCTTGAATAGTGATAAATGACTGGACTCGTTTCCAAATCAACTGAGACAAGCCCACCATCACTATAAGCCAGAAGAACTGGAGCAAAAGCGCTTGAAGAATCTGACTGGCATCGTATTTCCCAACAATGATCATAACCGGAGTGTAAATCAAGGATGAAAAAGGCAAGAAGGAGAGAATAGCTGAAACCACCTTTGGAAAGAAAGCCAAGGGAATCAAACTTCCAGACATAAAGGCCACTATGGAAGTCTTGAGTAGATTGGAACCCCAAAGATTTTTAAAGACAAATGCTGAAAATCCAAAGCAGATGTTAAAGAAAAAGTTAATTAGATAGGCGAGCGTTAAGCTAAAGAGATAAAGGACAGTTAATCCCAACACTTCTACAATACCTTGCCCAGATAAGATTTTCATCAAAACAATGACACTTAAAAATGGCAGTCCAACAGAGATAAAAATCAACCACTTGGAGCCAAGTTCGGTGAAAAGGTAAGAGGCCGCAAAATGCACTGGTCTCAGCAAGCGCATGATAATGGAGCCATCCTTGACCTCATCCCCTATCATAAAGGAGCTATCAGACCTGGTCAAAAGATTGGTCACAAAACTCATGATGATGTAGAGAGTGATATCTGCCATACTGAAGCCCTGAATCAAAGGCTCCTGGGAGGAGTCAAAGACAGCCTTCCAGAGATAGAAAGCGACAAAAGCCCCCATGACATCACCAATCCGATAGAGAATAAAGTTGACTCGATAGCTAATCAACTCCTGAATCCCTGCATTGATAAAGGGTTTATAACGTCTCCACAATTTGACCATCTTAGAGCTCCTTTCGATAGAAGCGACGGATAATATCTTCAATATCTGTATCTACCATCTTCAAATCACGGACTTCAAAATCAGATAAGGTTTGCTTGATAATATCGGCCGACTGGTAGCAGGAACTATCGAATTCAATATTGAGAGTATTTCCTTGTCTATCAATGGACATATCAGATAAGCCTTCATAATGAGAGACAAGATGACCTTGACCTGGTACCAGTTCAAAGGAGAGAGTCTTCATCTTGCCAAAGGTCTCCTTGAGCTGACTCACCGTTCCATCAAAAATCTCTTGCCCCTTATCAATCATAAAAATCCGATCACAGAGTTGCTCAATATCACTCAAATCATGAGTAGTCAAGAGAATAGTTGTCTCTTCCTCCTGATTAATCTGGGTGATAGCACGTCGAATGTTATCCTTGACCGACACATCCAAACCAATAGTCGGCTCATCTAAAAAGAGAACTTTGGGATTGTGAAGCAAGGAAGCCGCAATATCCGCCCGCATTCGTTGACCTAGCGAAAGAGTCCGCACGGGATCCTTGATAAAGTCCTTCAAATCCAAGACTTCATTCAAAAAATCCATGCGCTTGTGGAAGAGCGAGTCTGGGACATCGTAAATCTCCTTCAAAACCGTGTAAGTCTCTTGCAGGGCCAAGTCCCACCATAGCTGAGTTCGTTGTCCAAAAACAACCCCAATATCCTTGACATAATCCTGGCGATTATCCTGTGGAATCTTGCCATTAATCCGACAAAAACCAGATGTCGGTTTCAAAATTCCTGTCAGCATTTTAATGGTGGTCGACTTTCCAGCACCATTTGCCCCGATAAAACCAAGAATTTGCCCCTTGGGCACCTCAAAGGTCAAATCCTTGACCGCTTCAAAGGTCTGCTTTTCAGGATGAATAAAGGAACGCAAAGCCCCCTTCAACCCCGGTTCCTTGACTGTCTTCACAAAATTTTTCTGAAGATGTTTCACTTCTATCATTGCCATATCTATCTCCTACAGTAAAAAATCAACAAACCGTGTCCTCTAAACACAAAAAGCCAATTTCTCATCTCCTAAAATCTGCCTTCTTTATCACAGCAGAAGGCCCCAGTATTACTCTATTATAAAGCAGTTAAAAAAGGAAACCAAGTGTTATTCTCGCAAAAGAGAAAATAGTTTTGATACTTGAAAAAATCAAAACCACCCGTCTAATTCACTAAACAAAATGACACAATTCAATAATTCATCAAAGCCTCTACATATTCCTGTAGAGGCTCATTTCAACTTCTCTCATTCTTGCTTGTGAATGTTTAGATAGATTATAAGCCACAAAAAAGCCACCATATGGTGACCTTTAATTAATAAAATTTCTTTTATAAACTTTTCCTCATCCCAACCAGTCTTTTTCTTTGGCAATGCGAACGGCTTCTGTTCGGTTGCCTGCATCAAGTTTGGTCAGGATGGCTGTCATGTAATTTCGGACAGTTCCATTTGAAAGAAAGAGGCTTTCAGCGATTTCTTGGTTGGTTGAACCTTGGGCAACCATGGCCAAGACTTCTTGTTCACGTTGACTGAGTGGATTATTGTCAAAGGCGACACCTTCGACAAGCTCTGGTGAGTACTCCTTTTGACCTGCTAGGACGGTATGGATGGTCGCCATGAGGTCACTGATGGAACGCTCTTTGAGAACGTAGGCATCCACCTGGGCTGCAAGGGCTCGTTTAAAATAGCCTTTTCGTTTGAAGGTGGTCACAATAACGACCTTCGTTTCTCTTTGGTTGGCACGGATCCACTCTAGGACATCAAGGCCTGTCTTAGCTGGCATTTCAATGTCTAAAATGGCTACGTCGGCCTCCTCTTTTTCCAAGAGAGTAATGGCTTCTTGACCATCACTGGCCGCATGGACCTCTTCGACATCGTCCTCCAACATGAGGAGTTGGCAGAGGGCATCCCTCAACATTGACTGGTCTTCGGCGACTAATAATTTCATGCTTTTCCTCCCTCTTTCAAATGCACACGAATGATTGTTGGATTCGACTGAGACAGGATTTCCAAGTCTCCATCGACCAAACTGAGACGCTCTCTGATACTGTGTAGTTCTTGTCCAGTGACTTCCTCAAAGCCACAACCATCATCCTCAAACTCAAGGACAATACCATGATCACGTCTTAGACGAATCTGACAGCTATCGGCCTGGCTATGTTTGATGACATTATTGGCCAGTTCACGAAGCACCATGGACAAGGTAGACTGACTAACTGGTGACAGGCTGTCTAAGTCAAGGCTACTATCCACGGTCAGGACGATATCAGATAGGTCAAAGAGTCGCTCAAGTTCCAGTAACTCCTCTGCCACCGTTCGGTACTTGAGCTTATTAACAATCTCACGCACCTCGTACATGGAGTCACGGCTAATCTGGTTCAATTCTTCCAGATTCTTTCTAGCAGCTTCATACTGCTCCTTGTCCATCTGTTTTAGAGCCAACTCGGTTTTAAGACTCATCATGGCAAAGGTATGTCCTAAGGTATCGTGCAAATCACGACCGATACGATTACGCTCATTTTCAGCTGACAGGATATTAATGGTCCGATTCTGCTCCGCAAGGGCCTCTTCCATCTTTCTCTCCTGACGTATACGGTTTTGAAAATAGTACATTCCCAAAGAAAAAAGAGTAATAGCCAGAGACATGAGGTGGGTGCTCAAATCGTCTGTCAGTTGGAAGGATGATGACGTCAAAATCAAGAGTGTCGCTAGAAAGGATAAGAATCGATAAGAAGATATGCTATCCTCAAAGTGCCAAACGAGAAGATTAACGTTGAAAAAGATAAACCACATCATGCCACCCTGGAAGGTCACTGACATAAAGATAATGTAAGCTAGAGTGTAAAACCACAGAAAGGGAATCCACTTGCTATAGGCTTTTTTCAAATACACTATAAGGAGATAAGCCAGAGTAAAGGCCAGCGTCAGACCTAAAGTCCAAACTGGGAAATCCCCACCAAACACTCCTAAGATCGGGAAGACTAGGAAAATCAGACTAACAAAATAAGCAAAATCATTTTTCTGGTATGTTCTAAACATGGTCACTTTCTCTGTACGATTTGATAAAAAGGGCTAAGCCTGTAGCTATTGTAGCATAGACCAAGATAAAAATGAGTGATTTCCATGAAAATTCCCCTTTTTTCGCAAAATTGACTACCAACTGATTAATATGATAAATGGGTGTCCACTCCGAAATGTGCTGAACCCATTTTGGAAACAAGGTTACTGGCATCCAAGAACCACCAATAATAGCTAGACCAAGAAAGACGATATTTCCGGCGATAGCCATGATTTGTTGAGACTTAATTTGGGCTAGGAGTAAGCCAAAGGATAGGAAGACTAGACTTGACAAGAGTAAAAGAGCACCTGAACCGAGCCAATGTGATAATGGCATCTTAACATCACGCACAAAAGCTCCCACACAGAAAGTTACGATGATAGCAACCATAAAGTTCATAAGAACTCGGAAGATTTTTGATAGGTAGTAGGCCTGAATACTGATTTTTGAATGTTCGATGTAGGTTAACCAGTGCTCCGTTTGGTCCTCTCTAAGCATATGAGGGAAGGTAAAGAAACCAAAGCTGGACATAGAGAATCCTGTCATCGTCAACATATAGGACAATATAAAGGCTTTTTGTGACTCTGGGTCAGGACTCATTTCCATACCTGAATACAAGAGGAAAAATCCGACGGGCATTCCGATAGACATGATAAAGACAGGCCAACTGCGCCATGTTTTTATCCATTCGATTTTAAGTAGTGCTTGCATTACTTGTCCTCCCTTGTGCTATCAAATAGGCTATCTAACAGTGTCTTATTTTGAATTTCAATGTCAGAAATGCGACAGCCTTGAGCTTGTAAACTACTCCATACACTTTCAATATCTTTAGTCATAAAGGTTACAACATCACGTTTTTCAGTTACTTCATAAATGGCTGCCAGTTTATCAAGACTTGGCGCAAAGCGACTTGGTAAAGTGACTTGTTTTTCCTTTTCCTCGCTACGCATGGCATATGGTGTAGTATCCCTGATGAGTTTCCCTTGATTGAGGACCAAGATACGGTCAGCTGTGTGTTCCACTTCTTCAATATAGTGGGACGAATAGAGGATGGTTACACCAGACTTTTTCAGGTCATTGATGATTTCCCAAAAGCGTTGGCGTGTCGTCGTATCCATCCCTGCTGTCGGCTCATCTAAAAAGAGAATGTCAGGCTTGCCAATGAGACAGAGGACAAAGGCAAGAAGACGTTTTTGTCCCCCTGAAAGTTTGTCCGCAAACTGCTGATACTGGTCGTCTTTGAATTGTAAGAGTGCTTGAATCTCTTCCTTAGATAATCCATTTTCAGAAATATCTTGGAAAAAAACAATCAGTTCCTTGACTTTCAATTGCGAGGGAATGGTATTTTCTTGGAGGAGAACCGCAATTTGATCTTGCGCTTTACCCTTTTTGCCCTTGATAAATACTTGACCGCTACTGGCTTTCTTATCGCCAAGAATACAGGACATTAAGGTCGTTTTACCAGCACCATTTGGCCCAATTAAAGCAAGACAGTCTCCTTTTCCCACCTCAAAGCTAATATGGTCTAAAATCGTTTTTCCTTTGATTTTTTTGACAAGATTTGTGACTTGAAGGATTGCTTCACTCATGTTTGTGACTTCCTTTCTTTTGGTAGAAGGCTAGAAAAACATAACAGGCTGCAACTGAGACGCCCATAACACTGTAGAGAATATCACTGCTACCATGAAATAGGACATAGGCAAAGAGGATAGTCCAAATTGCCGCTAGGAGCATGATGCTCAGTATTTTTAGTAGTTTCATGCTGGATCTCCTAGTTTTTCAATTCATTAATGACAAGATCGATAAAACTTTTAGCCATAGTAATGAGAATATAGGCTGAGATAGACAAGCCAATAATCATGCCCAAATTTGAGAAGATAGCTTCAAAGTTCCCTTTTTCAAAGATGTCAGTAAACATGCTAAGTCCAGCAAAGACAGTTCCGATAACAGCGTAGATAAGGTAAGATGTTTTGATTTTCATGAGATGACCTCTTTCGTTTTTTATTATTTCTAAGTTATGACTAAAGTATATCTTTTTGGTCATTCTCTTTTTAGCACCAGATGTCATGACATGACATGACATTTGTCATGTGACGTAAAAGAAAAAAGAGCTGACTTATCAGTCAACTCAACCTGAATTTATGGGCAAAAAGAAGTTCTTCCGTCATTTTGACACTATCCGTTTCTAGCCAAGAAATTATAATTTCAAGGCCAGCATGTTAACTGTCATACCTGCTGCTGTTCCCAGAAGGTAGACGACATCTCCTTCTTTAACTAATCCATGATCTAATGAATAAGCCAAACCAAATGGAACAGATACAGAAACCATATTTCCGTAGTCAGTAACTATATTAAGGTATTGGTCTTCGGCAATACCCAATTTATCCATAACCAAAGATAAGGCACGGCTAGCTTGATGGGGAATGATATAGTCCACATCGGTTAGGGCTAAGTGAGTTTTCTCTTGGAATTCTTGGAACATATCAGGAAGTTTATGTGCTGATAAGAGGAGAATCTTCTTGCCCTTCATATCAAACATAAAGTCCGTTTTTGTCTTTTCTGAATATTTTTTAGGATGGTAAGAAGTCAAACCTCCACGGATTTCAGTATCATGGGCACCTTCTGACCAGGTATGTTGAAGACTTGCAATAACCCCTTTGTCTTGAGAACTTGCTTGGAAGATAAAGGCTGCTGCTCCGTCACTAAAGAGTTCAAAACTTTCTTTTTGTTTCGGATTAAGCCCCAAACTTCCAACTTCACTGGATACAATCAAGACACGATGGTATTCACCAGCTTCAATCAAGTAGGACATTGTTGATAAAGCTGAGATAAAACTTGTACAAGTCGTATTGATATCCATGGCTGGGATGGCAAGTCCTTTTGCCACGCGCTCATGAATCAAGGCTGCTGTACAAGGAATAGGCTGCACACCAACTGCACTAGCTGAGACAAGACAATCAATGTCTTCAATTTTCAAATTGGCATTTTCAAGAGCTCGTTGGATAGCCACTTCGGCCAAATCTAACTGTGTTTCTTCATCTTCTACAACACGATAACGTGTTTGGTTTTTGAATTGTACGGTTTGTTTTGGAAGACAAACGCCATAACCTGCGATTTCAACATGTCTTTTTACTTCTGTCATTGTCATTCATCCTTTCATAAACGCTGAATACGTTTGAGTTTTCGACTGGTATCCCAATGATAATCGGAAAAATGGATTTCCGGAACCTTAAACTGCTTTTGTTGCGCCAAGAGTTGAAACTGAGTTGTGATTGCTGCTTCTACTTGCACGTCTCGTTGGCTGAGACAGACTTCAACAATCTTCTCTGAATGTTGCTTGACTTGATAGTCTCCAACATTTTCCACAAAGAGAATACAACGCCTGATAAAATCAGGATAGATTGTCACCTGTCCTCCATCCTGACCTTCAAAGTAGAAGATGTCATCAGAGCGACCTTCGACCTTGTCAATCCTTGTATAATGAGAACCACATGAACAAGGTTCAGGATTCTCAACCAAGATATCATTAAGTTTGTAGCGGTAAACAGGTTGACTGCTTCGCTTGAAATCCGTTATTACTGGATAAAATCGACGCTCATCCAGATACTCTTTCTCTACAAAAATGATATCTTCATTGAGGTGAAGATGTCCTGCAGAACAAGTGCAGGCTAGAAAACCTTCCGTCGCTTGATAAACCTGGTCAATAATGGGGAGCTTAAAAGCGCTCGAAATGCGAATTCTATCACTATCCTCTAAAATTTCTGCTACAGAGACAATTTTTTGCGGTGAGATAGACAAGTCTCCTGCCTTAAGACGCTTGCTCAACTCTATTAACATGGAAGCTGGTGCCACAACAATAGTCGGTTGATAATGATTAAGACGTTCAATATGTTCATCTGTATTTTTGAAAATATCGAAGTATTCTAATCGTATCAATGCTGTATTGATAGTCTGGTAGAGTTCATTATCTGCTCTCAGGAAAAAGGCAATTCGGTGGCCAAAAAGATGACCCTTGGGCAACATCTTAGCTAAAATAGCTGCCGCCCACATGCTTCGCTCTTTCTCAGTCGTGATGAAGAGGCCACGATGTCCCGATGTTCCTGAAGATAAACCAACAGCTACTTCACCTTTAAGTTCGGTGAAGTCACGAGTCTTTTCACTCTCAATAGCTAAGGCTAAAGCCTCATCGCGATCGATGCCTTGAGTGTTTAACTCATTAAAATGCGCCATCATAAAGGTCTTATCCATATGGTCAAAGTCAGTAGGGACACCATTTTTGAAATAAGGAGACTCTCGCTTTAGAAAATCCATATAGTTAGATAATTGCTTTTTCTGATAAGCTTCTAAAGCTGCTCTCGTTTTGAAGTTGTGAAGCCATCTGGTTTGGATAAAGGTTTTAAGAAAGGTTATTTTTTTCATACAAGATACGCTCTATCCTTTCTACAGGGTCATGGCTAACTAGTACTTCCGTCCCATCTTTTAGGATGTCCTCTAGTAACTCAGTTCCCTTAATATAATCCGACATATTATCCTGAACCAAGGACGGAATGAGGTGCATTTGTTTCGTATAAGGTAGCAAATCGACACCCCAGCACAAGTCCGCTGCGATAAAAAGATTATAATCTGGAAAGTAGAGACAAGCCTGACCCTTGGCATGGCCATCAACAGAGGCTACCAAGATACTTCCATCTCCAAATAAATCACAGGTCGGACGATAAGGAAAAGTTGAGTTTTGTTGATTAGCCTTGATTACTCTTAACTGTTTCTCAAAAGACACTGGCAAAAATTCCTTAAAAATCAAATCCTTCAACTTAGGCTTCTGATAAACCTCATAAACCTCCTGAGTCAGAAGGAAGCTCGCATTAGGAAAGAAGCCAGCTCCTCCCAAATGATCAGGATGCAGATGGGAAAGCATAACATAGGTAATGTCCTCAGGCCTAATCCCCCTCGCCTTCAACAAGCTTGAAATCTGATCCTTTTCTGTCATCTGCACCGGCGTTCCCAAACGATACAAGCCATAGCGAAGCTTGGTCTTAATATCGTAGTGATAACCTGTATCATAAAGCAGATAGCCTTTATCTCTGTGTTTGATTAGAAAGACACCGGCTGGAAAGGTCATTTTTTTATTCTTAACTTTCTTGAACAAAAGACCAGTATAGCTTGTACAATATCCCGCAGGAAAATAATCAATGCTTTCGATAATCTTGGACATATTGTTCAATCCCTTCTGAAATCGTTATTTTAGGCCGATAGCCCAAGTCACGCTCCGCCTTGCTAATATCCAAAGTCTGACTATAGCGTAGCAAATAATAGGTATAGCGTGTTAGGGCTGGCTCTCCTTTGAGCTTTAGATTCTTATAAATAAACTCCAAACTACTTGAAATAGCAGACACAAGTGGAGCTGGGATTTTGCGATAACGGATGGGATAGCCCAAACCTCTCAAGGTTTCCTCAATCAAGTCTCTAAATACTCTGGGTTCTCCATTGGTAATATTATAAACTTCTCCAGCTGCTTGAGGAGTTTCCAAAGCCAGACGAATAGCCAAAGCAACATTTTCCACACAGGTCATATCCATCAGTTGGCGACCATCACCAATCAAAGGAATACCGATCTTCTGACTAAGATTAAGAACACGTGGCAAAATGCTGGTGTCTCCAATCCCAAAAAGTCCTCGAGGTCGCAATATGACACTAGACACATCAGGATAATCTTTAAATAGTTTTTCTGATGCCAATTTACTTCGAATGTAATTGTTAAGCCTATTTTCCTGAGGGGCATCGCTTTCTTTGATATCCAGCTGGTCTCTAGGCGCTGCATAGATACTTGGAGACGACACATATACCAAGCGCTCGATTTTAGCCTCACGGCAAGTTTCAAGGATGTATTTAGTTCCTAAGACATTCGTTTGGTAAAAGTCTTCCCAAGGACCCCAAACCGTTGACAAAGCACCGGCATGAACGACCATATCCATTTCCTGACAAGCCTTAGTCAAATCCTCTTGGTTTGTCAAATCTCCTTGAATAAAGGTCACAGAGGCATTTACCAGAGACTGGCCAATTGCACGATTACGACCAAAAGCTCGGACTTGATAACCGTGCTCAACCAGTTCTTCCACAACATATTTGCCTAAAAAACCTGTAGCCCCCGTTACTAAAACTTTCTTCATTGTTTTTTCTCCTTGTCTGCCAGCAGGCGAGCTATTTCACCCTCCACTACTTCTGTAGGATGATATGACTTGGCAGCATGACTTAAAGCCTCTAACTCAGACCAATCTTTCTTAGCCAACAATGCCTCAAAAGCTTGCCCAATTGCCTTGTCATCCTCTCTTTTGGCAGTCAAAGCCACACCTGCCTCAAGTCCACGAATAGCATAGTCATACTGGTCATAATCGTGAGGAAGTATTAAGGATGGCTTTTTATTTATAATACATTGGAAAAAAATACCTGAACCACCGTGGTGAATGACATAATCCATCTGAGGAATGTATTCATTGTAGGGAAGATAAGAAACCACTGAAACATTATCCATTAATTTTTGGCATTGGAATTCTTGCCCTCCAAGACCTAAAGTTACAAAAAACTGGCACTCTGGATGAGACTTAGCTAACAGCTTCGTTTGGTAAATTAAATTGTCCTTTGCCCAATCCAATTGGGTCCCACAAGTCACAAAGACAATTTTACGATTTGCAAATGGCGACAAATCAAGAGGATAATCCTCACATCGCTCAACTGAACCTCCAGTAGGACCCACCCAGTGGTAATGTTCTGGGAACCCTTTCTTTATCTCCAACTCTTTCATTCCTATTCCTAAAATAGAATACGGTGAATAGATACTCTCTTGTCCCTTATGGTTGTACATTTTAAAACCATAACGCTTTAAACGATTTCGTAATAAAAAAGTGGCGGAATACTTCAAGAAACGAGTCAGTTTTCTGCCTAGCCATTGTTGAATCAATTGATTGCGATTCTTCGGACTTCCCATTCCTCCGAAGAAACAAGGAGGACCATCCGTCGTTTCAATAGCAAATTGTGTGGCCATTGTCGTTATCCACGGAATCCCCATTTGCTCTGCAACAAGTCCACCCGACAAACTGACATAATCGGCAATGACTAAATCAGGTCGGCTTACTTTCCATTCCGATAGTAATTGATTGGAAACAATATTAATAATATCAAGACTAGCTGATAGTTGACGATAAGCAGAAAAAAGGCCCAATTGCTCCTTATTATTAGCCACCATTTCAAAGTCCATTTCATGACCTTCAAGAATAGTAACAACCTTAAAGCCTGCTGCCTCAGCTACTGCACGTTTCTGCTGTCCTGTGAATAAACGAATATCATAGCAAGGATTTTTTAATAAAGGCATTAGCAGATTCATGGTTGGATAAAGGTGCCCACTTAATGGAACGATGACCACGTCAATTTTTAGTTTTCCCATAACATTAGCATAGCAAATTTTTTTTGAAAGAACTACTCAAAACCAAATACTATCTAAACTCATTTTCTCTGAATAGATACACTTCTTCAGTAAGATTTTTCATCCATTAATCAATCAAAGCTTGCCACAAATACTTTAACATAAAACTTTTCAATTTTTTTTAGCAAGAATCCCCTAACTTACCTCCATCATGACAAACATTCTTTCCAAAGGAATTGAGAGGTAGTTTTCTGTTTCAGTAAAATCTGATAAACTAGAGTTATGCAAACAACAGACTCATTTAGTAAGGCAATTATTTTGGGAGCTACAGGAGGAATTGGACGTCACCTAGCAACTGAACTGGCAAAACATCTTGATTTTCTGGTTCTAGTAGGCCGAAATCCAGACAAATTAGTCCAACTGCAAAATGAATTAGCTGGAAGCAAGGCACAACTTTCAATTAAGGTTTTAAATCTGTGTGATAAGGAAGCACTGGAGAATTTTGGAAAGGCATTAGATGCTGACCTTCTGGTCAATTGTGCAGGGTTAGCTTATTTTTCCCAAGGTAACCATCTAGCCACAGCAAATGAGCAAGATCTCTGGCAAATCAATTACCATGCTCCGGTCCAATTAATCAAGCAGTTAGTGCAGAAAAATCGGAAAATCCAGCTAGTCCAACTTTCTTCACTGGCAGCTCTTTTTCCTCATCCCTATTTAGCGGCATACAGTGCCAGTAAGGCTGCTCTGCAAACTTACGTTCTAGCCCTCCATGAGGAACTAAAAAATGCAGATTCTCAGGTCCGAATTGCACTTTACCTTCTTGGACCAGTCCAAACGCCCATTTTCTCTCAAAAACTAGTTGATGCTCTAGGAGGTAGTCGTTTTCAGATGAAGCCCGAGAAAGTCGCTCAGCAGTTGATTCGATTCATAGAAAGGGGTACTTCCTATGCTGTTATCGGCCTTCGCTATCGCTTGCTAGTTTTGCTAGGTCGTCTGCTTCCCCAAAGATGGATTATTTGTCTCCTTGCAAGGTATTTACGAAAGGGACTTAATAGATGAAATTTATATTTATATTTTTAGGCGTTGCTTATCTTCTCTTATTTCTCATCCGTTGGTTGCTGTCCTTCATCTATTATAAAAAAGACCAGTCTCATATTGCGGACTTCCCAGAAGAGCTTTTTACAGTGGTCCAACCCATCCTCTCTGGGGATCCTCGTTTAGCGAATGATTTGCAGGCTAATCTCCAGCAAACAGAATCAGTGGAGTTCTACTGGTTGATCGACCAGTCTGACACAGAAGCCCAGCGAGTAGCAGATCAGATTTGCCAAGATGCTTCCTTTGCCCAACGCATTCGAATCTTTCTCATTGAAGACGTCCCTCAGGGGATTAATCCCAAGAGTTACAAGATTGAGCAGGTTGTAGAGGAGCTGACCCGGCCTTATCTGATTATTTTGGACGATGATAGTGTGATTGATTTTTCTAAAATGGGTGAGCTGACTGCCTATCTGGGTCAAGAGGTCATTCTGACAGGTATTCCCTATAACCAAGAAAGAAGTAATTTCTGGTCCAAGTTGGTTGCAGCATTCGTTAATGGCAATTCTTTTATTACCTATTTTACCATGGCAGAAGTTGAGGCAAATCACTCCATCAACGGGATGTTTTATATCCTACCGGTAGAACTTGCAAAAGATCAGGGGCTCTTCACAGCGATTAAGGACTATCTATGTGATGATTTAGCTGTGGCCGATTTTTTAAGGAGTAAAGGAGTATCCATTATCCAAACGCGGGTTACCTGTAATGTTCGAACCACTATCAAAAACGCTAAGCAATACCTGCTCCAGATGAAGCGATGGCTTCTCTTTAGCTCTATCTATCTCAAAGAACACCTGGACTGGAAGCTGTTTAGCCTCATAGGTTTACCGAGTTTTCTACCTCTTCCAGGTTTGATCTTAAGTCTTATTTTAGGTTGGCCTTATCTTCTTCTAGCCTTAAGCTTACTGGCATTCAAGGCAGTTTGGATGCTCCTCTATCGACAAAGCATTCTAACCAATCGCTTACACTTGGATGAAGTCACCTACGAAGTGCTGAATGATCTCCTGCTTCCTTGGCTGTTTGTCTATGTTCTAATGACACCTCCTGTGATTAATTGGCGGGGGCGGAAGATTCGAGTGACGGATGGAAAGATTCGTTATGAGTAATATGAAGTCCTATCTAGACCGTTTGTCTGCTTTGTCTCCTGATCAGACCATGCTAGACTCTGATCGCTTGGTTCTCTTTCTTAGTGGGAGCAGTGATATTACTTGTGCCGGGCTGACAGCTGGGCAACTAGACCTCCTCCATGCGATTTGTCCATCTGGCTATTCAGTAGTAGCCAGTAATTTCCCCTTCAATCAAGATTTCGAACATATAAAGTCTCCACAAGTATCCCTCTTGTCGGCTACTGCGTCCAATATCATCTACTATTGGCATACGATATTGAACACTCGTTTCCAAAAACTTTTACAACTACACATGTCTCCCTTGCTGGAAACTCAGGAAGTGATTGTTGTCTGTAAGAGTTCAGGGGTCAATATGCTTACCCAATGGTTGAATCATTTGGATAACGAGATATCCCTTCCAAGATTTCGCATAATTGCACTTGGACCTGTCTCCCAAAAACTCTTAGACAACAAAAAGCTAGAGGTATTGGTGATTAAAGGAAAAAAAGATCCATATTCTAAATTCTTGGATTCCCACCAAGCGGATATCCTAGTGGATTCGGATCATTATAGCTATGAATACAAAGAAGATGTGAAAGGAATCATTCATGACTGGATTAGACAAAGTGATAAAAATCGATGTAATAAGCGTTCCCTTTAGTGGTCATTTATTTCCGACCTTGACCCTGGTGAAGCCCTTGCTGGAGGATCCTCGTTTTCAGATTCGTGTCATTACAGGTTATCAAAAGAAGAAATTAGTTGAAAAAATTGGCTTTGACTGTGTTGCCTTATTTCCAGATCGTCCGACAGTGATGGAAGATATCGCCAATACCTCAAAGCAAGCAAAACCACATATTATGTACCAACAATTAATCGCAAATAGCAAACTAATTCCAGAAGTTATAGACGAAATCAAGCGAATTTGGGAGTCCGATGGAAAACCAGATTTGATTATTGCAGATTTCATTGCAGCTCCTGCTGGTATTTTAGCAGACCGTTTGGGAATTCCCTGGATTACGACCCTCCCAAGTCCAGTAGCTATTGAGAGTCGCACAACTACTCCTGCTTATTTAGGAGGTTGGAAACCCCATCAGGGAATCCTCTACAAATGTAGAGATGCACTGGGTAGACAGATTATTCGCATGGCAAAAAGAATTGGCTTTGCACTTGTTAAAAGAAATCTTAAAAATTTACAAGATTTCAAACTTTATAGAGAGGATGGTACAGAAACCATCTATTCTCCTTATTCAATTCTGGCTCTGGGAATAAAAGAGTTGGAGTTTAGAGATGATTTTCCATCCCATCTTAAGTGGGTTGGTTATCGCTGCCTTTCTTTTGACAAACTACCCAAGGAACAAGAACAGTATTTCACGACCTCTCAAAAACGCGTGTTAGTGACTTGCGGCACCCATTTAAAATGGGAAAAAGAAAGAATGGTGAAATTGGCCCAAATACTAAGTCAAGAACATCCTGACTATCATTTTTATGTCACACTAGGTAACCCAAGTGGTTTGCAAAATCCGCCACATCATCTAAATAACAATCTTTTACTTTTTGATTATCTGCCCTACACAGACATTCTAGATAAAATGGACTTTGTGATACATCACGCTGGTTCCGGTATTCTAATGGGATGTATCGAACAAGGCATTCCTAGCCTTATTCTTCCTCAAGATTTTGATCAGTTTGACAACGCCTTACGAGCTGAGTTAGCCCAGGTAGGACTTGTCTCTCGAAAAAAGACTGATTCTGAAGTCTTAGATTTATTCCAAGCATTAATTTCTCAAAAAGATTGGCCTAAATTACACTCTCTAACTCAGATAAGCAAAGCCTATCAACCTACAGAAATACTTTATCAAGAGATTGAAAGACTCTTAAACATAGATAAATAATCTTATTAACAAAAACTTAGGTCCTCTCCTAAGTTTTTTTGTAAATTTTAGTCAGTATAAAAAGCCAACCCAAGGTCAGCTTCTTACTGTCTAATATCGCCCAGCGAGTTCATAGTAAGTACGGACAACACGTCCTTTATAATGCACTCTGACTTTCCGTAGCCAAAGGCTATCACCTTTTTCAAGAATATTAAAGTTAGATTGGCTGACGAAAAAGTTACGCTTGGTTTCACCAACCTTAACCACTAGAAAATGATTAGCCCTTGTTCTTGGTGCTTTGGCAATTCTCTTTCCAATGATGACGCCAACAACCTTAGACCAATCCTCGTTATAATAGCCTATCTTGGTTAAGACAAAGAGGAGAAACCTATCCGTTACTATCCAAATACCAGAAGAAAGAGCAAGTACGAAAAAGATAAATATTCCTGTCACCAAGCCCAGACTACCACTCTCACGTCCACTGTCAAACCAGAGATGCAAACCTTTCTCATTTCCAAAATACAGCAGGGCTAGAAAAATACCTGTAAGGAGGAGAGAGAAGACTCTTTCAATATTTCTCAAAATAAAATCTTTCATGTCTCTACTCCTTTTCTACCGTAGTGTAGCTACCATTTTCACTCTTGATAGCAATATCTGATGACATGGCTACTGATAAAGTAATGGGACCACGAACTTGGCCATCAGTATCTCTGAGTTCCCAATTGCTACCGTCATTGCTTGTGGCTAACCCCTTGTCTTCTTGACCATTTTCATAAACTGGCAAAACATAAACCTCTGTCACACCCGGTAGTTCTTGGCGCTGTCCTGTCGAGCTGTCCTCAATCACAAAGGTTGAACTGACTTGGTCATAGACCACTTTCTTGGTGTCAGAAATGGGCTTGTCTGATTTTTTAGCCAAATCAGATATGGCTGAAGCTGCCTTATCTACCGTTCCCTGTGAGACCAGTTCATTTCCTGTAAGCCCTGTGATGACCTCTATTTTCTTAGGTTGCGATTTCTGCATCTCTCTGGTGAAAAAGCCATTGGCTAGGAAAAAAATACCACATACCATTACTAGAAAGGATAAGATAATCACCCCTCCACCTGTCCGTGTGGGCTCTGTCACTTCTGTCATTGGACGAAGAGGAGGTCCTTGCCAAGCGGTCTTTTTGTGTCTCATATCCAAGAGGTCACAAAGGTAGGCCTCCAACAGTGCGAAGTCAAGCTCCTTGGCTAACGTTTCAAGCCCTTCCAAGGTCTCATATCTCAGGCCGCCTCTTTCGAGTATAGCTCCTATAGTCTTAGTCAAACGGTAGGCAAAATCCTGATCACCCAACCAGCCCAAAGCAGCACACTCACTCATATAATTTTTGAGTTTAGAAATTGTCAGAGTATTATATAGGAAATATAGCTCAACAGTCTGAAGAAAACTATCCTGATTTTCAATAGATAAATCTTCATTTAGGACAGAATCCTCGCGAGTCCTTGAATGAGGCTCACTGTGATTGAACGTTTCATGAGTATCTGATAAAACTAGCTCATCCAACTGCTCCTGTTTTTCTTCCTCAGATTTCACCTGCTGAACCTCGTATTCAGTCACTTGCTCATCGTTGACTTTTCCAGTCGCATAATCTGTAAGCTCAAGTTCATCAATACTTTCCTGTTTTTGACTAGACTTGCTACTATCTGCAGCTTGTTTAAAGGAAGCTTCTAGCTGAGAGGCAGACACCATCCCAACCAAACTGCCATCGGCCTGTTTGTAGCCTATGACGGCACTATTCTCCTCATTTCCAGAATGCGATTTTTGCCAGGCAAGGGCCTCTTGATAAGCCTTTTGCAGGCGTTGGAAATTTTCAGGGTCATCCTCAGGGTGATAGACCTTACTCTGTTTGGCATAGGCTCTCTTGATGTCCTTAAGATTATTGGTTGGTTGAATGCCTAAAATCGACCAAAAATTCATATGTCACCTCCTATCTCCAGAAATTAGGGTCATCAGACCTATCAAAGGGCTCACCATTCTCCTCATGGTCGTCTTTTTCTTGACGGAAAATATCCAAATCATCTAGTGACATGATATTTTCAATGCTATCAAGATAAGCTTGGTAGCGTTTCACGATTTCTTTTCGCTTCTTGATATTGTTAATAGCCAACTGATAGCCTTTTTCAAAATCTTCCATCTGCCACAAAAAATGTAGTTGCATCTTATAAGGCATTTCCATAATTAAACGATAGGCCCGCTCAGTCTGCGTTTTAAAGTCGGCCTCAAAGGACAATTGATCAGAGACAAGCTTGATATTCTCCAGATGCTCACTCTTGTCAACCTCTTCGATTTTACTTTGACTACCGATACGATACGTTTTTGTCTCGCCTGTTGACCCCAGTTTAACCTCTATATAGAGCATGGAATTAATATCGTAAGTAAAGGTGGTCTCAAAAAACTCTGTCTTAGTCGCAGTCCCAGGAACATCGATAATAAACTCATCCAAAAAGAGATTTGCCTCAGGATCGAGCGATTCTCCCTGATAAATCATAAAACGACATTGTTTCTGTCCCCGACTGGCATAATAATATTTGCTGGCTGAGGTCGGAAGGACAGACAACTTATTAATAACCTTTGAAAAGATGTTTTTATCAAAGTCAGAGTCATAGGCACTGATTCCCAATGAGAAAGGACAAATATCAGTAATTACCAAATCTTTGACCTTTTCCTGACGCTCTTTGACGGCTAAATAAGTCCCCAAACCACGCGCAACCAACTCATCCATATCCTTCAAACGCTTAATAGGAAGATTGAGAAGATTCATGATATAGGATTGAACCAAAGGCATCATGCTAGACCCACCGACCAAGATAAAGGCATCTAGCTCATGAGCCCTGTAGCCGCTATCACTCACCGCTCTACCAATGACTTTCTTAACACGGTCAAGAACAGGTTGAATAATGGACTTAAGCTCAGCTTGAGTGTATTGTTTCATGTAATATTGGTCATCGTAGGTCAAGGATACTGCAGCCAGTTTTTCCTTTTGTAGCTTGAGTTTGCAACGTTCTGCAGACAAGAGGAGACTAGACTTTTGCTTGGTATCTAGCTTCTCCAAATCAATCCCTTGAGACTGACAAAAATCTTCAGCGATAGCCTTATCAAAGTCGCTGCCACCCAAGAAATTATCACCTGCAATAGAAACAATTGAAATCACATTATCAAAACAATCAACTACAGAAACATCAAGCGTTCCTCCTCCAAAGTCGAAGACGATGAAAGACTCGTCCTTGCCAATCTTGTGACAAGCAATGGCTGCCGCAGAAGGCTCGTTAATCAATCGTTCCACTTTAATACCCAATCGTTGTCCGATAGCCTTGGTCGCTGAACGTTGTTTCTCGTTAAAATAAGCCGGCACACTAATGAGCACCTCATCTACTTTTTCACCTAAGTAACTCTCCGCATCAGCTACTAATTGTTTAACCACCAAAGTTGACAAATCAGTTGCCGAGTAAGCTTCCCCATCAAGGTAAAAGATTTCATTGGTTCCCATTGAACGTTTAAAGAGTTGAGCCGTATTCTCAGGATCAGTCACTAAGCGTTCCTTCGCAATTTTTCCAACCGTCAAGACATCGTCCGACACATGGACCACGCTAGGCGTCAAATATTCACCAAAATCATTTGGAATCAGCTCAACCTCACCTTCACGATAGGTAACCGCTAGACTATTAGTCGTCCCCAAATCAATACCAATTGTTGCCATAACATTCTCCTAAACTGCTTTTGTCCTTCCATTATAACATAGTCAAAAATGTCCTTTTCAAGAAAGTAAGTAAACTATTTCAAATGCGCCATGAACTAAGAAAGTCAGCAAAGAATGACAGATGATTCTCTTTGAGAACGAAGTGAGTATAACTGAGACTTTCCGCTGTGATAAAAAAAACTGAAGAACTTAAACTTCAGGGGTTCGGAAGTTTCTAGACCTTAGACTCGAAACTTAGGCATGGAACTTCTTTATAGTTCACTGACGTCCGTCATCACCTAAGGAAAGTCTCGAAAAAGATTCTTTATTAAAAAATAAAAGCCAACTCAAGGTCAGCTTTTCATTATATTACTAATTATTTTTTGAATGGTTCTTCCACCATGATGAGAGGATAGAACCTGAGATATTGTGCCAAATACTAAAGATAGTTGATGGGATAGCAGCTTGTGGCACGAAATATTTCATGGCAAGGGTTGCTCCAAGACTTGAGTCTTGCATCCCCACTTCGAAGGTAATGGCTTTTTGTTGGGGTTCTTCCAAACCAAGGATTTTTGAAAATCCAAAACCAAGGGCATAACCACAAAGATTGTGGAGCATAACGACTGGAATGACAAGGGCTGTCGCTGCTGTGAAAATATTGGCATGGTTGGCAGAAACAACTGCTCCAACAATCAAGAGGATAGCAGCTTGAGAAATCAAAGGCATAATCTTGATAATGGCATCAATTTTCTTACCAAAGATTGAGTGAACGAGTACCCCCAAGATAATAGGGACAACCACGATACGCAAGGTACTAAGGAAGAGACTTTGGGCAGGGACACTCACGTACTGACCAGCCAAGAATGACAAGAGGGTTGGAATCATGAGTGGTGCCAAGAGAGTTGAGAGGGTTTCAATAGAGACATCCAAGGCAACATCCCCACCTGAAAGGAAGGCCATGACACTCGATGAAGTCCCACTTGGACAAGAGCCAACAAGGATAACCCCTGCTGCTGTCGCACCTTTCAGAGGGAAAATCATACAAAGCAACCAAGCCAAACCAGGCATGATGACATAGTGAGCTACAGTCCCGAGAACAACTGGAATTGGACGCTTAGCAATACGTTTAAAATCTTCAGTTGTCAAGGTAAGCCCCATACCAAAGAGAATCAAACCAAGCAGATAAGCCGTATTGGGAATGACCCAACTACTAGTTGCAGGAAGGGCGTAGTTAAAGGCCGCCCAGAGGATAACAGCTACAGTAAACCATTTGCTGAGCCATTTACTAAAAGATACAAGTGACTCCATAATGAAACCTTCTTTCTATTTTCACGATATAGTATAGCACTTTCATTTTGAATTTCAAGGTAAATTTCGAATTTTCTGAAATTAATTTCAAAAAAATAAATCCTCACACTTAACATGCGAGGATTTTGTGATTTCTATTAACTTTAAGCCTTGTCTTGCGACTTTTCTTCAAATTGTTGAGCCCGTTCTTCTCCCCACCACAGTGGTAACAATTCTCCCAAAGTGAAGGTCTGACGTGTTTCGTAGTCAACCATAAACTCTAAATTACTATTGTCGGGATGCAGTTCCATTAAAAATTCTCGACAAGCTCCACAAGGCATGCCAGATGGTCCACCATGAGGTGGCTGGTCACGAAAGGCGATAATACGCTTGACCTTAGTCTGACCAGTTTCTTGATACATATTGAAAAGGGCAGCCCTTTCAGCACATAGGTGGAAAACACCACAAGTTCCTTCCATACAAAAGCCTGTGAAAATTTGCCCATCTTCAGACTCAACAGCAGCCACAACGTGTCTAGCATAGACAAAGTCTGAGACTTCCTGTGGCTGATACAAGCCTTGAGCCTTTTCATACATTTTCTGCCAAATATCCATTATTTCTCCTTTAACCTCGATCACTTTCTCTATGAGACTTGATAAAGAGGGCAAGCCCTGTTGCTACTGCAGTATAAGCCAAAATAAACAAAAGCGATTTCCATGAAAATTTCCCATTGATAGCAAAATTAACGACCAATTCATTGACATGATAGACAGGTGTCCACTCAGAGATACTCTGAACCCACTTAGGGAACATGGAAATAGGAACCCATGAACCACTCACTATAGGCAAGACAAGGTAAATAATATTAGCTACAAGAGACATGATTTGTTGAGATTTAATCTGAGCGATAAGTAAACCAAAAGCTAGAAAGAGTAGACTGGACAAGAGTAAAAGAGCACCTGATCCTAGCCATCTAAAGAATGGCATCTCTACATTTCGGAAAAAGGCACCTACACAAAAGGTCACAATGATAGCAACCATAAAGTTTAGAAGCACACGAAAAATTTTAGAAAGATAATAAGCTGCGATACTAACCTTTGAGTGCTCGATATAGGTCAACCAGTGTTCAATTCGATCCTCTTGTAACATATAGGGAAAGGTGAACAAACCAAAACTAGACATAGAAAAGCCAGTCATGGTTAACATATAAGACAGCAAAAACTCTTTTTGGGCTTCTGGAGTAGGCGCTGAGAAAATACTTGAAAAAAGGAGGAAAAATCCGACGGGTATCCCGATTCCCATGATAAAGACTGGCCAGCTACGCCATGTTTTTATCCATTCTATTTTTAGTAATGCTTTCATGCCTTGTCCTCCCTTGTTGAATCAAATAGGCTATCCAAGAGTGTTTTATTTTGGATTTCAATATCAGAAATTCCACAGCCTGATTTTTCGAGTCTTTGCCATACCTTTTCGATATCTTTGGTCATGAAGCTGATAACATCTCTCTTCTCAGTAATCTCATATATATCTTCCAAGCCATGAACAATGTTAACAAAGCTACTTGAAAGAGTGACCTGCTTCTCTTTCTCCTCGTGTCGCATAGCGTATGGCGTAGTATCTCTGATAAGTTTTCCTTGATGGAGGACTAAGATACGGTCAGCCGTATGTTCCACTTCTTCAATATAGTGAGAGGAATAGAGAATGGTCACACCTGATTTTTTCAAATCATTAACAATCTCCCAGAAACGCTGACGAGTGGAGGTATCCATACCCGCTGTCGGTTCGTCCAAAAAGAGGATTTTAGGTTTATCAATCAAACAAAGGACAAAAGCCAGAAGACGTCTTTGCCCACCTGAGAGTTTGTCCGCAAACTGCTGGTACTGGTCTTCCTTAAATTGCAGGAGTTCCTGAACCTCTTGATTGGTCAAGGGATTATCAGAAATAGATTGGAAGAAGGCAATCAGCTCTTCCACTTTCAAACTATTTGGAATGGTATTTTCCTGAAGGAGAACGGCAATTTTATTTTTGGCCTTACCTGCCTTACCATCAATGAAGACCTGACCACTGCTGGGCTTTTTATCTCCAAGAATACAAGACATCAAGACAGTCTTACCCGCCCCATTAGGTCCAATCAAGGCGACACAATCTCCCTGATTTATCTCAAAACTAATATCCTCTAAAATGGTCTTTCCCTTGATGCGTTTTCCAAGGGATGTGACTTGAATAACCGTTTCACTCATACCTGTGATTTCCTTTCTTTTGTATAGGAACCATGCTAATTGACAATAGAGCTGATATCATTGGACTCCCTTAATACTCCACTTCCAACTCCGTACAGAAGAGACTTCCGCTCAGATGAAGCCTTGTTTCAACTTGCTCTAAATCAGATTCAAAACGATCCACCTTTACAGATGATAGGGGATGTGAGATTCCAGTGGTGTCCATGACACAAGCATGAGGAAGTCGAATATGAACTTCACCAAACTTAGCATCAAGATGAACTGCTACTTGACTTGATGCAAAGCTGGCTTGACTCAAATCCAGCCACAGCTCACCAAAAGCCAGATTCATATCAACCGTTTCGACTTCTTGAGAATAGATGCGATACCTATCCTCAGCCATATATGTCTTAACAGAAATATGTGGTCCTTCTTGGTCGTTCTTATTGACCTTATAGTCTTTAGTGAGACCCTTCTTTTGCCTATTGCCATAGAGAAACTCTAAGGCCAAACCTATTAGAAAGATACCGCTAAAGAGATTCCACTGTGCAAAATCGAGGTCTAACAAGTCATGAACATAGGGTGATAAGAAGGCCAAACCAAGAAAAATAAGGAGAGGTCGCCTATTCAAGATACCAAAACAAAAGAAGGCCACGAAGAAGACCAGATTATAGTTGACCATGATCCAAAAATCTGGAATAAAGGCACTAGCGATAAAACAAGCTGCTAGTAAAAGCAACAAGAAGGACCGAAGATTAAATCGTTCCATAAGAAAACTCCTTTCTAAAGAAATGATTGCAATTTTCCAATTATTTTCACTATCAGTATAGCACTATTTGTAAACGTATTCAATGTTATATTAAAAGGATTTGCAAGAAAAAAGAGCTTTCGCCCTTTCATCATTTTTCAATGTTTGACAGTTACCTGTCCAAAGGATACTGAGCCTGTTAGAGAAACTGTAGTGCTAGACAAGTCTCGCTCTCCCAGACTATCGTAGCCTTTCACTCCTGCTAGGCTTGTATGAAGCCCATGTGTATCCACTTGCCAATCCTTAGGCACTCGAATGACAACATGAGAAAAATTGGCCTGAACCACAATCTGAGGTCGGTCCGTCATAAACTGAGCCTGACGCAAATCTAAAGTCAAACGTCCAAAATCGGCATTGGCATAGACAGTTTCGAGGTTTTGTGAAGTCACCACCTGAACAGACTCTGAAAATAAGGTCTTAGCAAAAATCTCTCGCTCATGTTCTTTAGAAACCTTGTAAGAGAAGTTCTTTTTATAACTTGGCTTGCTCAAACGGTCCACCGCAATTCCCAAGATAAGAATCCCTACAAACAGGGTCCATTCTGAATAGTCCAATCTAAAGAGGTCATGAATATAGGTTGATAGAAAAGCCATTCCCAAGAAAAAGAGAAATTTCCCCTTAGATTGCCAACTCAAAAGCACAAAAAGCAAGGCCAAAATCAACTTATAATTAAAGGCCAAATACAAATCTGGAATAAAGGCTGTCGCGATAAAATAGGCAGCAATGATAAGTAGGGTGATAACACCTGCATTAAAGCGTCTCATAACAGTTCCTTTCTAAATCCTATCCTTGAGTTTTTCCACAAAAAGGTAGGCTGCTGGACAGAAAAGCGTATTTTTAATAGTCAGATGATTGATCTGATAGATTTTCTTACGGTCTGTGTGAGGAAAGGCTGCACAGGCCTTGGGGCGGACATCATAGATGTCACAGAGATTATCAGGCCCCAAAAATGGACAAGGCATGGACTTGAAGACCTTATCGCCATCCTCATCTACTTGCAAGTACATCTCCTCGAAAGCAGGTAACTTCATGCGAAAATGCTTGGCAATACGAGTAATGTCCTGCTCTGTGAAGTCTGGGCCTAGTGTCTTACAACAATTGGCACACTGGACACAATCAATCTCCTGAAAAACTTCATTGTGTACCTGCTGAACAATCTTATCTAAATTTTTAGGGGCTTTCTTCTTGAGTTGTGCTAGAAATTTACGGTGCTCCCCCTGCTTTTGACGTGCCAATTCCTCGTAACGTTTGACATCAATAGTCTGTGACATGTGTTTTCTCCGATGATTTATAATTCTTTCATCTATTATAGCATAAAAGAAATAGAGCCTAGCTTGAACTAGACTCTATGTTAGTTACATCGATACGATTCTACGATAAGAACGCGACGTTAGGGCGAAAACCAAGACATAGGCTAGGAAGAAGACGCCACAAACAATAATAGTGACCACTAACATAAGATTTGGATTGAGAACCCCAATAACACGCACAATCAAACTGATCATATGGTAAGCAAAGGCTAAGTGTGTAAAGGCAAAAATCAGAGGGAGGAAAAAGACAGTAAGAACTTGTTTACGAATGGTTTTCTTGACTTGTTGATCGTCCAACCCAATCTTTTGAAGAATAACAAAGCGCTCACGATCCTCATAACCTTCAGAAATCTGTTTATAGTAAATCACGAGAACTGTGCCAAGCATAAAGATAATGGATAAGAAAATACCGATAAATAAGGTTCCGCCAACAAAGCCATTTAGCATCCCTTCTACATCATATCGGCTATTAGCAGTGAGGTTAGGCCCAGGGACACCAGTAGTTTGTCCAGCTAACTGTTGCGTTTCTTTATCCGTGAGTTTGTCTAGCAAATCTGAATTTTTCTTGGCTTCATGTGTAGGGTCTTTGACGTTAACACCAACATAAGTAGATTGAGTGGTTGCTGTTCCTTTGATACTTTCTTTAAAATTATCCATATCAGGAACGACAAGGTAGCTATAATCAGAAACTATGGTTGTAAAGATATTAGGTACTTTACCTTTAATAAAGTCATTAAGGCTTTCCTGAATCTGGTAGTTTTGACCATTGATAGAGACACTCTTTTGATCTTTCAATATTTTATTTTTAGTAAATAAGCCAACTTGATTTGAAGTCAGATTGAGGTCTTTACCTGTTAATTGCTTATAAGTTGCTTGTGAGAAGACAAGAAAAACTGACTTTGGTAGAACTTTTCTTTCATTCTCAGAAAAGATGGTTAGCTTGTTTTTTTCTTGTTCTTTGATACCAAAGTAGAGGTAAGTTACTTCCGTTTTTCTATTTACCTGATTTCCCGACTGTGATAAGAAATCATCCATAACCTTTTGTGTACTTGTTACATCTACATTCGTTCCGGTAACTGAGTACTCATGTGGAGCAGCACTGGCCAAATAGTCTTTTTTTCCAGCATAGATACTTGCAGCACCTACAAGAGTCACCAGAACCATACTTGAGAGGATAGCAATGGTAGCAAGCCCAACTGCGTTTTTCTTCATTCGAAAGACAAGGTTGGAAATGGAAATCATATTATTAGGCTTGTAATAGTAGCTTTTCTTCTTTTTCAAGAGTTGTAGAACTACTGTTGTCCCAGCGTTAAAGAGAAGATAAGTCCCTAAAATGACCAGTAAAACAGCTAGGAAAAAACTGATAATAGCCGTTACTGGATTCTGAACAGAAAGAGCAAGATAGTAACCATATCCCATAGTCCCAAGTCCTAAAAGGGTTTGAATAACTAGGAAGCGTCCTTTTTTCTCACCCTTAAGGCCATCTTTAGTTAATTGTAAAGGATTAAGCCGTAGTAATCGGAAACCATTTACCAAAACCAACAAACTAAAAATACAAGCAAAGATGACAAGAACAATAGGAATTGTCATTACTTGAAAGGTCGAAACCAAACCAGTACTTTCACCGATAAGCCTTTGAAGAAAAGCATAAATGAGTTTATCGAATAGCGCCCCTACACCTATACCTAGAAGCAAAGTCACAAAACCCATAATCATCGTTTCTTTTAAAATCATGCTAAAGAGGTGACGTTTCTCTAAGCCTAGCACACTATAGAGACCAAGCTCCTTTGAACGATTTTTCATGACAAAGCTGTTGGCATAAAGAACAATAATCCCAGAGGATAGGGCGACAATCCCAAGTCCCAACCCCAAAACCATCTTGATAGCATCTGCCCCAGGTAAGTCATCCAGATGCGAATTAAGCGTTAAAGATGTAAAAATATAGGTAATGGCAATAACCAGAATAGTTGCCAATGTATACGGATAGTAAAGCTTACGATTTTTTATGAGATTGGACAAAGCCAGTCTATTGGTTAGACGAAACATATTAGTTCACCTCACTTGCCATTGTAGTTAGTGTATCGGAAATTTCTTGGAACATTTGATGTTCAGACTTATCCCCTTTGAAGATTTGATTATAAAGAATACCATCCTTAATAAACAAAACACGCTGCGCACGACTGGCGGCCGCTGTTGAGTGAGTTACCATAAGAATGGTCTGACCGCTGGCATTAATAGTTTCAAAGACATCCAAGAGTGCCGCTGAAGATTTTGAATCCAAGGCGCCTGTTGGCTCATCTGCTAAGAGGATTTCTGGTTTAGTGATGATCGCACGCGCAACTGCAACCCTTTGCTTTTGACCACCTGAAATTTCATAAGGGTACTTCTCTAGCAAGGAATGAATTCCCAGTTGACGACTGATAGCTTCAACTTGTGTCATCATTTGCTTAACTGAGCGTCGAGAAAGGACCAAAGGTAGCAGGATATTATCTTTAACTGATAGGGTATCTAAAAGATTGAAATCCTGGAAAACAAACCCTAATCTTTCACGACGGAAACTGGAAGCATCCTTATTTTTAATAGTTGCTGTGTCCATACCATTAAGGTAGACACGCCCTGACGTTGGTTTATCAAGCATGGCAAGAATGTTGAGCAGGGTTGATTTTCCTGAACCAGACTCACCCATAATAGCAACATACTCACCCTTCTCAACCGTAAAATGGATATCTTTAAGGGCTTCAACCTGATTTCCTTTGAAACGTGTTTTATAAATTTTTTTAACATGTTGAACATCTAGTAATGTCATAATAAGCTCCTTTATTAGTAGAATTAGGAGAGATTTTAGGAATCTCTTACTTAACTTCGATACCATTTTATAGAAAAAGCAGGGGCAAAACCATAACCCTTGCTTTCATTTGTCGTCTAATTTCTTACACTTTTGTAAGTTATCAATCAATGGCTAACTTCTTCTTTTGAAAATGAATGGAAACTGTGGTTCCTTGACCTACTTGGGAGCTAATACTTATCTCATGTCCAAGCTGATCAGCAATCTTCTTAGAAAGATAGAGACCTAACCCAGACGACTGCTGAGTCAAGCGGCCATTGTAACCTGAAAAACCACGCTCAAAGACACGTAAAATATCACTATCCTTGATACCAATCCCAGAATCTTTAAGATGAAGCCCATTATCTTTGAAGTAAATTTCAATGCCACCACTTTTTGTGTACTTCAAACTATTTGACAAGACCTGCTCTATGATAACCAAGAGCCATTTTTCATCTGAAACGACCTTAACATCCAAGTCATGTAGATTAATAGTCAATCCTTTTTGAATAAAGAAAAGACTATGCTTTTTAACAACTTCTTTAACTAAGGGGTCTAATGCAACCTGCCTCAACTGCAAATCATCATGAAAGTTTTCCAAACGTAAATACTGCAAAACCAAATTGGTGTAAGAATCAATCTTGAATACCTCTTGCTCCAAGAGAGCCCTCGTTTTACTATCCGTAATATCCCGAAGCAATAATTGACTAGCTGCTATTGGCGTCTTGATTTGATGTACCCAAAGCGTATAGTAGTCCATCAAATCTGTATAGCGCTTGCGCTCCTCCTCAGTCTGAGACATCTGGCTCTCCCTAGCACTTTCCAAAGTTTGGGTTAGGTAAAATTCTAAAGGACTTGATGGTGTGATTTCCTCATAGAGAAAGGCTAAGTTATAAGAGCGATAGGACCTAACCAAGTCCCAAATAACCATGATGATAGTCACAAATGTCATTATGGTCAAGGCGTAATAAAGAATATCTGCCGCCTCTTCAAATAAAAAGGCAAATAAGACCAATATGATTGCATTAAAGACAAATAAAAGATAGAAAGTCAGACGAGACCTAATATGGTATTTGATAAATTGACACTTACCCATCATGACGCAACCCGTAGCCAACACCTTTCTTGGTTTCAATAAAATCCTTCAAACCCACTGCCTCTAACTTCTTACGTAAACGAGCTACATTAACTGACAAGGTATTGTCATCAATAAAGAAGTCACTATTCCAAAGCTCCTTCATCAGGTCTTCCCGACTAACGATATTACCAGCATGATCGAAAAGAACTTGTAAAATCTGAAACTCATTCTTTGTCAAAGAAACGACCTCTCCCTGATAAACCAAATCCATGGCCTTAAGGTTCAGAATCACACCCATATATTCCAAGAGACTCTGATCCTTACCAAACTCATAAGAACGACGCAAAAGCCCTTGAATTTTTGCTAGGAGAACATTTTGGTCAAAAGGTTTAGTCACAAAGTCGTCCCCACCCATATTGATTGCCATAACAATATCCATGGCCTGATCTCTGGAAGACAAGAACATAATAGGCACCTTGGAGACCTTACGAATTTCCTGACACCAATGATAACCGTTGAATAGAGGTAAACCAATATCCATAAGAACCAAGTGGGGCTCTACTTTTACAAAAATAGATAATACTTCCATGAAATCTTCAACAAGAACAACTTCGTAACCCCACTGTTCTAGCATTTTTTTGACTTGTTGACGGATAACCTCGTCGTCCTCCACTAATAAAATCTTATGCATAACTCTACCTCTTTCATTTCCCACTATTATAACAAAAATGCTATAAGAAACGACAATTCTCAGCAAATCTTACAATAATGTTAGATTGAATTTTCCAACTTTTAAAATAGTGCGTTTTCATAGGAAAAATCCTTTGAGTCTTCAAAGAAAATATAGTATTATAATAGAGTTGATGTTGGTTTATCATCAACCAACGACAGCTTCATCGAACAATGAGAACATTACTTATTTATGTCACGAATCGGCGTGACGTTTCTACAAGGTGCCGTAACACCTAACAATGAGTAAGTCAGAAAGTCATCAAAAGATTTTACCGTCTTTTTATGATTTTAAAGGCTTGCTTTGCAAGCCTTTTTCTGTTATTCGATGGTTTTGATCTTTGTCAGAGTCATAGTAGAATCTGGGAAAAATCAAAATACACTTTAGTTATATTTTTTATAGGAGGTAATATGAAATTACTGGAAGACCGCATTCTCAAAGATGGGAATGTCCTTGGGGAGAACATCCTCAAAGTTGACTCTTTCCTCACTCACCAAGTGGACTTTGACCTCATGCGTGAGATTGGAAAGGTCTTTGCTGAAAGGTTCAAGGATGCAGGCATCACCAAGGTGGTGACTATCGAGGCATCTGGTATTGCTCCAGCCCTCTATGCTGCTGAGGCCTTGGATGTCCCTATGATTTTTGCGAAGAAGGCTAAAAATATCACCATGAATGAAGGGATCCTCACCGCTGAGGTTTACTCCTTCACTAAGCAGGTGACTAGTACTGTCTCTATCGCAAGCAAGTTCCTCACTCCTGAAGATAAGGTCCTCATCGTTGATGATTTCCTAGCTAACGGCCAAGCTGCCAAAGGCTTGATTCAAATCATTGAAGAAGCTGGTGCACACGTCGAAGCGGTTGGTATCGTTATTGAGAAATCTTTCCAAGATGGTCGTGCCCTTCTGGAAGAAGCTGGCTATCCAGTCGTTTCACTTGCTCGTTTGGATCGTTTTGAAAATGGTCAGGTCGTATTTAAGGAGGCAGACATCTAATGCAAAACAAAGAGAAACACTCGCAGGCAGCGGTCCTAGGACTGCAACACCTACTTGCCATGTACTCGGGATCAATCCTGGTGCCAATCATGATTGCTGGAGCCTTGGGGTATTCAGCTCATGAATTAACCTACTTGATTTCAACAGACATTTTCATGTGTGGTGTAGCAACCTTCCTCCAACTTCAACTTAATAAATACTTCGGTATCGGTCTTCCAGTTGTTCTTGGGGTTGCCTTCCAGTCAGTAGCACCACTTATTATGATTGGTGAGAAACACGGTAGCGGTGCTATGTTTGGTGCCCTTATCGTTTCAGGGATTTATGTTATCCTCGTTTCTGGCGTCTTTTCAAAAGTGGCCAATCTCTTCCCTTCTATCGTTACAGGATCAGTCATTACAACTATTGGTTTGACCCTCATCCCTGTCGCTATCGGAAATATGGGAAACAATGTTGATAAACCAACTGGTCAAAGCCTCTTCCTTGCCGCTATCACGGTTCTCATCATCCTCTTGGTTAATATTTTCACCAAAGGATTTATCAAATCCATCTCAATCTTGATCGGTTTGGTTGTCGGTACTGCTATCGCAGCAAGCATGGGCTTGGTTGACTTCTCACCAGTGGCTGCGGCACCTATTGTCCACGTGCCAACACCATTCTACTTCGGAATGCCTAAGTTTGAGTTGTCATCAATCATCATGATGTGTATTATCGCTACCGTGTCTATGGTTGAATCAACTGGAGTTTACTTGGCCCTCTCTGATATTACCAAAGAACCACTCGATAGCACTCGCCTTCGTAACGGTTACCGCGCTGAAGGTTTGGCTGTTCTCCTTGGTGGACTCTTCAACACCTTCCCATACACTGGTTTTTCACAAAACGTTGGTCTTGTGAAATTGTCAGGTATCAAGACTCGCTTGCCAATCTACTATGCAGCTGGTTTCCTTGTTCTTCTTGGACTCCTTCCTAAGTTTGGTGCCTTGGCTCAAATCATCCCAAGCCCAGTCCTTGGTGGTGCTATGCTTGTTATGTTCGGTTTTGTTTCTATCCAAGGGATGCAAATCTTGGCACGTGTTGATTTCGCCAACAACGAACACAACTTCTTGATTGCTGCGGTATCAATCGCTGCAGGGGTTGGTCTTAACGGCAGCAACCTCTTCAACAGCCTACCAAATGCTTTCCAAATGTTCTTCTCAAACGGTATCGTCGTTGCAAGCTTGCTTGCCATCGTCCTCAATGCCATTTTGAACCATAAGAAAAAAGAAAAATAACATAAGAACACCTGAGTCACTTGACTTAGGTGTTTTCTTTGAAATTAAAATATTCAAGTTGTAAAGCAAAAGAAAAGACTAAGCAACTACTCTGTCTTGCTTTACTGAATGTAGCTCTTGCTATTTAATTCTTACGATTGACTTATTTTCAATTCTATAGACAGCATCATAATCTTCCAGTTTGTAATGATGGGCAATTTCTATAATACTATTAGGTAACTGTTTCAAGACATTACTTATTTCTTTTGAACTTGCTGCATCTAAAGAAGCCATCATCTCATCCGCAAGTAAAACCTGCTTTTCCCTCAAAATAGCACGTGCAATCTCAAGTTTTATGATTTGACCACCTGAAAAGTTATCTCCAGTTAATTCATAGTCCAATTGATGACAACAAGCCTCCCATAGTCCAACTTTTTTTAGTGTTGAAATGAGCAATGAGTCAGAATAATCTTGATAAAGAGTTAGATTATGTCGCACACTTGTATGAAAGACATAGGGATTTTGATGAATAATTGCAATATTATCTAAATTTGGAGTCAGCTCCCTTCCATCAATGCTTTTAAAAATGATTTTCCCACTATATGCCTTATCTTGCCCTGATATTAACCTAAAAAGTGTTGTTTTTCCAATACCACTATCACCAACTATAAGATTATGCTGAGACAATGAAAAAGTAACCGTAACATCTCGAAAAATCTCTTGATTATCATAAGATTTAGTGACGTTTTTTAACTGAATTTCTTCTAAAGTATGTATGTGAAGCCCTTTTGAAGGAATTTCTGACTCACTTCCAAATGTCAATAATTTATCTTTTATCACTTGACTTGATTGAATACTTGCAATAGCCTCCAGAATCTGTTGTAAGGGGTTAATAAGATATGTTGAAGCAGACATCATAGCAATAAGTGTAGTAATTGAATTTTGTTTCATGACAAGACCAATCACAAATGGTCCAATCAAGCCGACAGCTTTCAGAGGTCCTGTCCAAAACATAACTAAATTCTGAAGTGTATAATACTTAAATTGTGTCGTCTCCATCTCACTAAGGGTTATGAGAGTTTGCTTTACATTCTCTTTTTCTGCTTGGTTGCAAATAATCGTTTCAATCCCTTTACCAAAGTCTGTAATAGCTCTTAAATTTTTCTCTTTTGAGCTACTTAGTAATTCTCCTGACTCTTTTAACTTTCTCTTAAATATAAACTGAGGCAAAATCATCAGAAAGGCACCTACAGTAAAAAGACTACCCACAATAAGATTTTGTTTGAGCAGATAAATTACAGATACTAGGACAGAGGCACCCCACACTGGCGAGATAAGAAAAGATTGGAGGAACTCCTGGTCTACAATTCCAAGATCTTGTGTCAAGAGTGAGCAAAGCTCAGAATCGGAGATGTTTTTAGGAAAGACAGCATGATTCTTTAAAATATTTTCTGATAGGCTCACATTAAACGCTCTAATAATAGAACGAAGCAGAATATTCTCTATATACATAAAAGCGTACACAACCACCCAAAGAGAGATACTCGAAAATGTAAAAACTATTAAATCCCGACTATCACTACTATCTATATGACCTGCCATCTGGATAATTACAGGAATAACAATTCCTTGACAGGAATAAAGAAGTGCAAAAATGATATAAAGTATAATGTCCTTTTTAGGAAGTAGCTTAAAAAAATTAACCACCATTATGAAATAGCAACTGATTTATTTTTTCAATAATCATTGCTTTTACCTCCTTCCATTTGATACTATTATTTTAGTTTACTAATAGTATCAACTATTGAAATTTCGGAAATCCGATAAGGTAATTTTATATGGAACAAGGTCAAAAATTTAAACAGATTCGAAAACAGAGAAAATACACTATTCAGAGACTCGCTCAAGTAGCTGGATCTGTAGCGAGTCTTTCAGACTTTGAAAATAACAAAACATCACTCTCAAATGATACTCTTTTCAAACTTTTAAAACATCTAAAAGTCGAATATAATGAATTTTTCGAACAAGAATATCTTGTGGACGAAACCTACATAAAACTTGCTAATCAATTCAATCAAGCCTCAAATCATCTAGACTTTGAAGCACTGGAGCAAGTCGCAGAAAAGTTTCGCATTTTAGGAGAAACCAATTATAGTGATTATCTGATTAGTCTTTGTATTGACTGTCAGGTTTCAAAACTTCAAAACCGGTCAGTTAACCAAGATATTGCTACAGAACTTCAAAACTACTTCTTTTCTATTGATATTTGGACACTTCTCGATATTAATTTACTGAATATGGTAAAGGATATCTTCACAGAAGATGCGCTAAAAATCTACATTAAGGAATTCCTATCAATACTCAATAAAAATCCTAGAAATAATTTAGATCGAATCACTTTAGAAGTTATCAGTCGTTGTATTTTCCAAATCATTCTTTACGGAAATCAAGAAGATAGTGACTACTATATAAACGAACTAAAAACTATTCAATTACCAGACTATTTCATGTTACAAAAACTCTATCTTAAAGAACTAAAAGCCGCATACCTTTATAAATTTATCGATAAGAATATGGGAAAGACTATACATAAAGAAATTCTCCACTACTTGGCTTTTATGGGAGATGACGATAATTTGAGAGAATGGGACCGAACTTTCCGTCAATTATAGACTTTATTGGATAACAGTTGTACAATGATTATATAATTTGAAAAATTTAGAAAGGAAAACAGAATGCACGAAACACATTCTCTCCGTGAGCGATTTCTTGTTTTCTTCAAGATTTTTGTGCCCATACTGATCTATCAGTTTGCCAACTTTTCAGCAGCTTTTGTGGACACTACCATGACTGGTCAATACGATGCCCTACACTTGGCGGGGGTAGCCATGGCAACGAGTTTATGGAGTCCTTTTTTCACCTTCTTAACAGGTATCGTATCTGCCCTAGTTCCTATTATCGGACACCATCTAGGGGCAGGTCGCAAGGACCGAGTGGCACCTGATTTCTATCAATTTCTTTATATGGCTTTGGGTCTATCACTGATCCTCTTTGCCCTCGTTTTTCTAGGGGCACCCTTGGTTTTGAATCATTTAGGTTTGGAGCCTTTGGTCAGAAAGGTTGCCCTTGGTTATTTACGCTTTTTGAGTCTTGGGATTATTCCCCTTCTACTCTTTAGCGTGGTTCGCTCCTTCCTTGATGCCCTTGGCCTCACGCGCCTTTCCATGTATCTCATGCTTTTGCTCCTACCTCTCAATGGTTTCTTCAATTTCCTCCTCATCTATGGCATTGCTGGTCTACCAGAGTTAGGTGGAGCCGGGGCAGGTCTGGGAACTTCAATGGCTTATTGGGCCCTTCTCCTTATTTCCATCTCGGTTATCAGAAAGCATAAAAAGATTAAGCCCTACCACATTGAAAAGGTTCAACCCCTTGATAAAGCAGCTCTGCTTGACGCCCTTAAACTAGGTCTCCCTATTGGTGGGACCGTCTTTGCGGAAGTCGCAATCTTTTCTGGTGTTGGTTTGCTTATGTCTAAGTATCCGTCACTAGTGATTGCTAGTCACCAGGCGGCCATGAATTTCTCAAATCTCATGTACGCCTTCCCTCTCAGCATTTCCAGTGCCATGGCTATCATTATTTCCTACGAATTTGGGGCCAGACGCATGGATGCCGTCAAGAGCTACAGCAAGCTGGGACGGTTGACAGCCCTAGGATTTTCTATCTTTACCTTGATTTTCCTCTACTTCTTGCGTTATGATTTGGCTGAACTTTATGGGCATGAGCCTGACTTTTTGAGAATGACGGCCATTTTCATGACCTATAGCCTCTTCTTCCAAGTGGCAGATGTCTTTGCGGCTCCGCTTCAAGGAATCCTGCGTGGCTATAAAGATTCCAAAGTACCTTTTTATCTCGGTATCCTAACCTACTGGGGCATCACCCTCCCAGTTGGCTTCCTGCTTGAAAAAGTCACTGGACTTGGTCCCTATAGTTACTGGATTGGCCTGATTACCAGTCTTATCGTCAGTGGTCTCTGTTACCAATGGCGCTTAAATAGAATCGTCAAACGATACGAATCACAACAGTAACACACCTGAAGCAGTCTTTTCCGACTGCTTTTTCTATGTCCAAATCTCGATAATACAGAAAAAAAACTCCTGCATATTGAAAACAGATAAACTGTTATCAATACACAGAAAGCTTCTTTTGATGAGTGATTAATTAAATTCAGATTTTCCTGACCTATTACCAAACTGGATTCATTAATGAAAACATAGATGTTTAATATTGAAAAAAGTATCACAGAGACCAGCTGGATCAACTAGGGCAACATAAATCATGACTAAACCACATAGAGCTAGGAAATGATAAAGATAAACTACTTTCTCCCCTGTTTTAGGAAGTAAAAGAAAAGACCAGAACCACAAGACACAAATGGCTATTAATATGATTAGTTTATTTATCCATTCCATAATAATCTCCGTCAAAAAGATTTAGCACAATAAAATAGTCCTTAGGACTATCTGAATGTTATCACAAAATCTAACAAGTGCTGTCATTACTTCTTAAGGAAATATCTTAGTATTCTCTTGCTAGTCTTGTTTTGGTAAGTTAAGACATATAAAATCATATTGGGAGGTTGGGAAGACTCATTATTACACAAAGTACAATAATGTTTACAGACGCCAAAACCAGCAAAAGCTAAGGAGAAGGACACATTTACACTTGTCAGATTTCTCACTATTATAGTGTACTATTTTTTTATTTGAAACGTAAAACAATTTTGCCTAAATTGTTAAAAAATGTAATGAAAGGTCACTTTTTTGTCCTGAACGGTTAGGTCACATGTTATGTTAGATTTAAAGGGCTTTCAATAATTTCTTTTACATGCAAAAGAGGCTGGTAGCAAGCAGTACCAACCTCTTATTTTATGATAAGCTTCTGCTAGAAAATCTCTTAATACTAGTGAATAATCAGTCTACTTGGTCAAGTAAGTAGGCGTAACCTTCTTTTTCCATATCGGCTTTAGGAACAAATCGTGTCGCTACGCCATTGATACAATAGCGTAGACCACCCTTGTCACTTGGACCATCTGGAAAGACATGGCCAAGATGAGAATCACCCACACGACTACGGACCTCAATGCGTTCCATATTGTGAGAATGGTCTTCTTTGTAATTGGCTACCTCAGGACTAATGGGGCGAGAGAAACTCGGCCAGCCACAGGCTGAATCAAACTTATCCTTGGATGAAAAGAGGGGCTCACCAGTCACTACGTCAACGTAAATTCCAGGCTCAAACTGATTCCAAAGCGGACTCGTAAAGGCACGTTCCGTTCCATTTTCCTGGGTCACAGCATAGGCTTCTGGACTCAAGCTTTCCTTAAGCTCCTCCTGATTTGGCTTGTGATAAGCACTTGAATCAATAACAGGATTAACTGCTTGATTAACATTTATATGGCAATAGCCATTAGGATTCTTCTTGAGATAATCTTGATGGTAATCCTCTGCAGGAATAAAGTGCTTCAGAGGCAACAATTCAACCGCCAAAGGCTGGCCGTATTGCTCAGTCATTTCTTGGAAAACTTGCTCGATGATTGGCAAGTCATTTACATCAGTATAGTAAACACCCGTACGGTACTGGGTTCCCACATCATTCCCCTGTTTGTTTTTGCTTAGAGGATTGATGATACGGAAAAAATGTAGCAGAATCTCACGCAATGACACCTTGCTAGCATCATAGGTCACCTGAACAGTCTCAGCGTGACCCGTCTGACCGATGAGCTCATAACGAGTCGTCTCACTACGACCATTGGCATAACCCGAAATGGCATCTAACACACCAGGCACACGAGAGAAGTACTCTTCCACACCCCAGAAACAGCCACCAGCAAGATAGATGATATGATTATTTGGATTTGACATTTTTAAACACTCCCTTCACTAGATACTTGTATCTCCACGCCTTAAGTGTAACGCTTTTAAGAAGATTTCGCTCTTAAGGTGACTTGGAGACACAAAAAATCCCACCACATCTGTGATAGGATTCATTTTTATTCCATTTCGAAGCTTTCGCTCTTAATCTTATCTGGTAAGACGAGAGACAGGAGGATGAGCAAGATAGCTGGAATCAACCATGGCAGTGATGCTCCTGATAATGGAAGGAAGTTAATGATGGCATTAAGTCCTGCGAGTTTGAAGTGGCTGCCAATTACACTAAGCAAAGCGATAAGCGTCACTACAGCAACTGTAATTTGCATACCAGGTTTAGACAAGGCCACAAACTTATTAGCAATCACAATCATAACAATTGTGATTGTAATTGGGTAGAGAACCAAAAGTACTGGTACTGAGAAAGCAATGATATTATTAAGTCCCAAATTGGCAATCGCAAATCCAATAAATGTGAAGACAATAGCATAGGTTTTGTATGATACTTGTGGGAAGGCCTTATTAAAGAACTCACCAGTCGCCACAATCAATCCTGCTGTTGTCGTAAAGCACGTCACTGTTACCATAACTGCTAGGAAAATCTGTGAAATCGGACCAAAGATAGCCTGTGTTGCACTTGATAGAACTGCTGCTCCAAGGTTGGCACCTTCTCCCAAAGTTGATGTATCAAGTGGGAAATGGTTACCCAAGAATGCTAGACCTAAGTATAAACCTGAGAACATCAGTCCAACCAGAATACCTACAACCCAAATGGTTGAGATGTACTCTTTTTTAGATTTAAAACCTAATTGATTGAGGGTTACTACTGCCACCACACTAAAGGCTACCGAAGCCAAAGCATCTAAGGTATTATACCCTTCCAAGAAACCATTACCAAAGGCTGAGGCTTTATAAGCTTCTGTTGCTGTCTGTGTGCTATGACCACCATATTTAAAGGCACCAACTACAATCAAAATAACGATTAATAGAGCAAAAATAGGTGTCAGGATTCGACCAATACTATCTAAAATCTTAGAAGGATTCATTGCAATCCATAAAGCCAAGGCAAAATAAACCGCTGTGAAGGCAAGTAACCATAGACTAGTATGACTATTGCCGACCATTGGTGAAATACCAATTGAAAAAGCTGTCGCTGCTGTCCTTGGAATGGCAAAGAATGGTCCAATAGACAAGTAAAGCACTGCCAAGTATAACAAGGCAAACTTAGGCGAGATTTTTTGAGAAATCTCATGAATGTAACCCTTAGGATTTAAAGTCCCGATAACCAGTGTCAGGATGGCAATACCAACACCTGATAGGACAAAGCCGGCAATGGCTGGCCAAAAATGACCTCCAGATTCAAAGCCTAACTGAGGGGGAAAGGTCAGATTTCCCGCTCCAAAGAACATACCAAACAACAATAAAGCTGTAAGGCTTCCCTTTTTTAACATAAGTTTCTCCAATCTAAAACAAACAAGATCTTATGCCCCAAATAGACACAACTTGTTTATTAGAATTTTAGTCAACTTATTTAGTATGACATGATTAGTTTGGAACTTCAAGCTATTGAAACTTATTCACAAAGGTTTTTAAAATTTCAAATATTCTGTCTGATTTGATGAAAAAACTAGACAAGATTCTTATCCCGTCTAGTTTAAATACTTAAATTATGGATGACTAACAATCAGTTCAAGATTTCCCTGGATTTCCCAAGCATGGACATCACTAGGTAGAATAAAGTGGTTGCCTTTTGCAATGTCATAATCTTGTCCATCTACTTTAAGGCTTCCTTGACCGTCAAGTACACTAAGCAAACCGTAATCAGCAGTCTTTTCAAAATCAGCCTTACCTGAGATTTCCCATTTGTAAACAGCAAAGAAATCACTTGCTACTAAGAGCGTTGATTTGAGGTCATCTACTTTTGTTGTGACTGGTCGACTGTTGGCTGGCTCACCGATATTAAGGACATCGATAGATTTTTCAAGATGGAGTTCACGCAGGTTACCTTGATCATCTTTACGGTCAAAATCATAAACACGGTAGGTCGTATCACTAGATTGTTGCGTTTCAAGAACCATGATACCTGCACCAATAGCATGCATGGTACCACTTGGCACATAGAAGAAATCACCTGCTTTAACTGGAACCTTAGTCAAAAGATTTTCCCAATCCTTACTTTCAATTTGCTGACGCAGTTCTTCTTTTGATTTGGCATTGTGGCCATAAATAATTTCAGCACCTGGTTCAGCAGCAATGATATACCAACACTCTGTTTTACCAAGTTCACCTTCATGTTCAAGTCCATAAGCATCATCTGGATGGACCTGAACTGAAAGCCAATCATTGGCATCCAAAATCTTAGTTAAAAGTGGAAAAACAGGTTCCTGACGATTTCCAAACAATTCACGATGCTCTGCATAAAGAACATCTAAAGTTTGACCGGCATAGCGACCATTTTTAATAGTAGAAACACCATTTGGGTGTGCGGAAATAGCCCAGTACTCTCCTACATGGTCGCTTGGAATGTCGTAGCCAAAGACATCACGCAAATGCGTGCCACCCCAAATCTTCTCCTGCATAACAGATTGTAAAAATAATGGTTCAGACATAAAAACTCCTTATATAAGAATGAATAGACTCAAAATCTATGTCTTAACATAGATGATTACTCACATCATGATAAATGAATCAGTTCCACTTTAAAGCGGATGTTCCAAAAATCACCTATAGCCAGTAAGCTCCATCATCAGCAAATCACAAACAGACTTTGACGAGTAATTACTTCAATTATAAGCATAATTTGTGAAAATATCAACAAAGTCCTTAAAGAAATCATAAGATTTTGGCTTAATGGCTGCAAGTCATTTCAATAGCAAATTTCCTTTAAGAATCCTACTCATTCCTTCATTTTTCGGATAGATTGATTGAATTTAAAGACTTTTTAACTTATAATGTTAGTGATATTATGAAAGGAAATCTCTCAATGAAATTCTATTCCTATGACTATGTGCTAAGTCAGATTAGCCAACAAAACTGGGTTATGGTTGCCATTACTGCAGGACTTATTTTAGTGACCGGTGTATTTGCTTTTAAAGCCTTCAAAGAACGCCATGATACTAAGTTTCGTGAACTCTCTATTATTTCTATTTTAACCTTAGTTGCCGTGGTTCTAATTGCTATCAGTAATTTCCAAAGCAATCAATCTAACAACGACCAATTTAGAGCATCTCTTCACTTTATCGAGGTTGCGTCTAAAAATCTTGACGTTGATAAGAGCAAGGTTTATGTCAATACTTCTACTACTACAGATGGCGCTATCCTCAAAGTTGGAAACAAGTACTATCGTGCCATCTCAGGTTCAGAACCTGACAGCTACTTGCTAGAACAAATAAAACTTTACAAGTCTGATGTTGAACTCGTGGAGGTTAAAAAATGACATCTTTTTATCTTACTGTTGCAATTAAACTAGCTTTGGGGCTTATTTCACTCGTCTTTGTTATCAATTTAACAGGTAAAGGAAACCTAGCACCTAGCTCAGCTACTGACCAAGTACAGAACTATGTTCTTGGTGCAATCCTCGGTGGTACAATTTATAGTAGTACCGTTTCAATCCTCCAATATTTCGTGATTTTGATTATTTGGACGATTTTGATTTTACTTCTAAAATGGCTAATTACCAATATTCTCTTTATCAAACATTTGATTGACGGTAAACCAACTGTCATCATCAAACATGGTCAACTAGATCCTGAAGCTTGTCGCTCTAAAGGACTTTCAGCCTCTGATGTCGCTTTAAAATTACGTTCCCAAGGAATTTTTCAACTTAAAGAGGTTAAACTTGCAGTTATTGAACAGAACGGCCAATTGATTGTGGTTCGTGCGGGTGATGAAAATCCGAAATACCCAATCGTTACTGATGGGGTCATTCAAACAGAAATTCTTGATACTATTGGTAAAACGGAGGATTGGTTAAATGAAGAGCTTCAAAAAATGGGATATGACAACATTTCAGATATCTTCATCGCTGAATATGATAAAGGAAAGATTAATGTTGTCACTTATTAAACAAAATACTTGCATTACCGTTTAATATTGTCTACAATGGTCTCATCATAAAAAGGAGGTTCTATCATGGGAATCGAAGATAAATTGAATCAAGCTAAAGGTGCTCTTAAAGAGGGTGCTGGTAAACTGACTGACGACAAAAAGACTGAAATTGAAGGTGCTGTTGAAAAAGTTGTAGCAAAAGCAAAAGACGGTCTCGAAGATGTTAAAGAAGGCATTGAAGGTGCTGTTGAAGGCCTTAAAAATAACTTTAAAAAATAAGACAAAAAAGAAGTTTTCAAGCCATTTGGCAAGAGAACTTCTTTTTTTATTTGTTTTCTAAACTAAAATTACTAACGAGAATGCTTGCTTCCTTTAAGTGCAAATGATGTTGTCATAAGTACAGCTCCTAATGCACCTAATCCCAAGCTACTCACATCACCAGTATCTGGTAACGTTGATTGGTTTGCTTGGCTACTTTGTGAACTTTTAGCAGACTGATTAGCCTTAGAGCTTGTATGTTGTTTCTGAGCAAAATTAGTTTGTACAACTGAGCTAACATTTTCCTTTTGACTTAAGACTGACTGACCTTTTGATGCTTCAGAAGTTTGATTTTGAGTAGGAATCTTATTCAACTTCTCAGCAGTCTCTTGATTTTGTTGTTGGGTGCTACTTGTCTTATCTGTCCTTGCCTGTGCGGGCTGTACTTCTGCTGACTGATTTGCAACTGCTACTTCAGACATCAATGATGTTACTTCAGGGTCTGAAGCATTAGTCCTTGATGAGCCTTGAGCTGATGGGCTTGTGCTACTTGCAGTCGTAGAAGTTGTGGTACTCACATTTGGAGACGTTGAGTTACTTGTTTGACTAGCAAAGTTTGATGGGGTAGGACGTCCAGTATTAGCCGTCTGGCTTGTTGAACTTGTACTACTTGTGCTAGTTGTATTCTCAGAACTTGTCGAAGCAGATTGACCCCATGGGGTATTGACGGTACCCGTATTTGTAGAGCTGCCACCATAGCTAGTTGGTCCGCCGTAGCCTCCGAAGTTATCAGACATTGAACTATTACCAAAACCACCACCTGGGAAGCCGCCCATGCCACCAGCACCAGGACCGTTGTTTGTGCCTTCTTCAGTAGCTGTTGCAGTGGCACTTGAACCACTTGAGGTCGTGATGGTATAGGTTTCACCCGAAGTTAGACTCTCGGTACTAAAGACCACATTTCCAAATGAAGACGTTGCTGTCGTTGTGGCAACAACATTTCCAGAGCTATCAGTGACTGTAATGGTGTCCCCTGCACTACCTGAAATGTTAGCCATGATGTAAGATTGGCTTGAACCTGTTGTAAAGGCCTGAGCCATTCCTTGGTTACCAATGGCCCAAACGGTACCGCCCGAGATGATACCTGTTCCATCATAGTCGATAGCGGCATTATCTGCACTTGTCTGAGCGACATAGAGAGAACCACTTTTAACTGTCACATTCCCGTTACTGTCGATACCATCACCGTCTGCTAGAATTGTAACCGTTGCACCGTCAATATTGATGGCAACTTCATTTTCCAAATCAGAAGTCGAGTTGGTTAGACTTGAAGTGTCTGCACTGTCCTTGGTCGTCCATTCAGTGGCGTTAATACCGTCATCTCCAGCAGTGATGTCAACGGTTCCACCTGTCAAGTTGATGCAACGTCCTTCAAGACCTTCATCGCCTGCAACTACTGTTACACTTGAATCACCTTCAATAGTCAATTCATCTGTAACAGTGATACCTTTATCTGTCGCATTAATCGTCACCGTTGAGTCGGTAATCGTCAAATCTCCACTATTAACATCTGTTTCGTCTTCCACTTGGATACCGTCATCTGTTGCTGTAATATTGACTGTGGCATTTTTAATGGTTACAGCTGTCGTTGCATTGATGCCATCCTTGGCCTCAGAAGTCAAATCAAGTGTTACAGAGTCAATCGTTACACTGTCAGCCTTGATGGCATGCTTTTCAGTACTTGAAAGAGTCAGAGTACTTCCAGTACCACTTGTGATTGTCAAAGCCCCAGTCGCTTCAATTGCGTTATCAGAGGTTGATGAAATGGAACTATCTGAAAGAACATTCACTGTCAGCTCCGCAGAAGAATTTGAAGTGATTGATGAATCGGTTAAAGTCACACCATCCAAGTAGATAGTAACCGGATCAGTCACACTACCAGCTACGATGATTGTATAACTTGAACCATTACCGGAAAGTGTGTAGGTACCAGATTGGTTGATTGTAATTGTTGTTCCCTCAATCGTTACCGCTGTACTATCACTAGTCACAGCAGTTGTCCCTTCGAAAGTGATTGTGGTTGTTGAACTATCTGAATCAGTACTGCTAGACTCAGTTGTTGTTGTTTCCGTAGCTGCATCTGAAGCACTGTTAGTTAATACTGAAGCTGTTTCGGAAGCAGTGGTTTCAGTGGTGTTTGAGCTTGTATTAGTGCTAGTGTTTTCATCTGTATTGTTCGTTTCAGATTCTGACGTTTCACTAGTTGTGCTCTCAGCCGTTTCTGAAGAACTTGCTTCTGAGGTTGAGGGTGTGCTTGAATGATCAGAGGTTTCACTGCCTGTTGATGTAGCAGTCGTGTTCTCTGTTGTACTTGTTGTTGACGAATCAGTGTCCGAAGTTAAAGCCGTCGTTGAAGTTGCTGTTGAAGTACTTGTAGCTGTTTCCGTGCTTGTTTCAGTAGTAGCTGATGAATTGTCGGTCTGAGTACTTTCTTCAATTAAATCCGCAGTGGTTTCGCCTGTCGTAACGGTTGAGAGTGTTGATTCGGTGTTTGCCTCGTCAGCTGAAACCTTGCTGTCATTTAGGACGACTGAGCTACCAAAAATTAAGCTAGCTACTAGGACTGACCCCGCTGTTTTCCATTTTGATGATTTCTTAATGGCATAACGTTCTTGTGTTTGTTTGCTATGTTTGTATGTCATATGTTTTACCTCTTACTTACTTTTGTTATGACTCTATTAAACACGAGAAACCTAAGACAAGGCTTAAAGAAAAGTTAACCTTTCCTTAAAGTAAAAAAGTCTCCAAGATATTGGGAACTTTCAATTTCTAGGATAGACCACTCTAAATTCTTCTAAAACAACTAGACTTTCCTGACTAAAATGTAATCCAACCTCTTCCAACCAATTGCTAAAGAGATCCTCATGAAGCACTTGCCAATAGGTTAGCCCACGGTCTCCTTCACCTTCCTTGTAGGCATGGTCTTTAGAAACCTCTTTAAATGGGATGACCTCAACTTTCGTCGTTTCAATAATACAAATAGCATTCTCCTTACTATCAAGAATGACGCTCAGTTCATTTTCCTTGGGCAATGGTTCATTCCCCACTGCATACAAGTCAAAAGCTGAACTGGTTGCTGTCTTTTGCCCCATCAATACGAGTTCTGCCAAATAATCTGCTTCCACGCCAAAGGCCCAGGCATCAATCTTATCTCCGATTGTCTGATTTAAAATTTTATAGGCTTGCCACATCTGGTCTGATTTCATCAATCTACTCCTGCTTCTACTTTCCTTCCATTATATCAAAAAATGATAGGCCAGATGGCACTATCATTTTCATCTTAATACTTAGAATGTTTGTAACCGTAAAAGGCATAGATAACTGAACCGATTAGCACTGCCAAACCAAAGGCTAACCATGTCTGCCAACTGTACTGACTCATAAAGGAGAGGCAGACGATAATTGAAATAATAGGCAAGACCGGAACAAATGGAACCTTAAATTCATCCTTTTGTGGCAACCCCTTATCCTTACGAAGAATAATGAGAGCAATAGCCAAGAGGACCAAGTAAGCCAAGGTCGCAATGTTAACCAATGATGCCATATTGGCCAAGGAGAAGATACCTGCTGAGATAGCTGACAAAACTCCTGTTAAAAGTGTCGCATGATGTGGAACCTTATTAGTCTTTGAAACCTTTTGGAAGGTTTGAGGGAGGAAACCATCACGCGCCAAGCTATAAACCATACGGCTAAGGGCATAGGCCATTGAAATACATACCGTAATCAAGGTCATAATTGCAACCACAGAGACGTAGTTGGCGGCCCAAGAAATACCGATATAGCGAAGAGCATAAGCTACTGCATCATCAACATTCAACTTGGTATAGTGAACCACTCCAGTCAAGACCAGCGAAACCACTGCATAGAGTGAAGCCACGATAATCAAGGCAAGAACGATACCTCGAGGAACGTTCTTTTGCGGCTCTTTAATCTCGTCTACCGTCATAGAGATAGACTCGAAACCAAGGAATCCAAAGAACATAAGAGAGGCACCTGCCATAATCCCAGTTTTTCCTCCGTAAATCTGACCAAAGCCAAATGGTGCAAAATCTGCCCAGTTGCTAGGATTCAAATGGAAGAGCCCCACTAAGATGAAGACCGCCAAGGCTGAAAACTTGAGCACTACCAAGAGAGAGTTCAAACGTAAAGCCTGCTTAGAATTCATGAGAAGAAGAGCTGTCACCAAGACCAAGACCAAGACTGGCAAAAGATCAATGTAAGTACCTTGACTGGGATTGAAAGGTCCACTGATGGCTTGAGGCAACTTAAGACCAAAGCTAGCCAGTAGCCCCTTGAGGTAGGCACCCCAACCAGAAGCAACACTGGATACGGCATTCATAAAGACAATCATGGTCAACCAGCCACCCATCCAGGCAGGATACTCCCCCCAGACAGCATAGAGGTAACCATAGACACCACCGGCTGATGGGTAACGTGAGGCAAACTCAGCAAAGAAAATCGCTGACATCCCAACACACACGGCTGAAATCAAGACTGAAATAATCAGGGCAGGGCCAGCCAGAGTCGATGCCGCGGTACCAGTAATCGTAAAGATTCCTGTACCAACCATGGCACCGATTCCCAGCAGGACCACATCCCTAAGGGTCAGATGTCGTTTCATCTCAGTCTGAGCGAGACCGACATCCTTTTTACGAAAAATACTCATTTTTATACTCCATTTTTTGCGAAATACCGAACTATTATACCATATTTCTTGGTCTAAATGGCCCTTTTTCTGTATTTTTATACTTTTATTGGTGAATGCTATGTTGAAAATTGGGACTTCCAGTGCTTACTTTTTAATTTTCCATACATCTCTATCAAAAGAAACTTGCTAAAGTGGTTCTTTAGCATTCTTTTTTGTTTCTCAAATCCTTATCTAAAAAGAATTTTCAATTTTTAGAAAAAACATGAAAATCTTATGAATGCGTTTGATTCTTCTAATGAAAGATGTTAGAATGGGGTCATTAAAAAGGAAAAGGGGAACTTTTATGGAAAATAAAGTTCATTTTAAACTTCATAAAGTGAAAAAACAATGGGTTACCATTGCTGTGTCTGGTTTGGCACTTGGTGCCTCATTGGTTGGAGTTGGTGTCTCTGCCGACGAGCAAGCTGCCAATCAAGTTACCTCAGCTAGCACACCTGAAAGTGTCAGCCAGGATCCTGATCTTGTCGTCACAGAAACAACTGTAGCTACAGCAAAAGCTGATCAAGTCGCAACCAATAGTGCAACTGATACAACTGCTACTGTTACAGCTGATAAGCAGCCAGTCCTTAAAGAAGACCAAGCAAGCAGCACTTACAATTTGTCTAGTGGCGAAACGAGAACTGCTACTTCAACTTCAGAAACAACTAGCACAGTCACTGAAGTAAACAGTCAAGCACCAGAATCTGTTGAAACTACTGTCGTTTCTGGCGGTCAATTCAAGAGCGATGCTGAGGGCAACTGGTACTACCTTAAAGACGGCAAAAATCTGACAGGTGCCCAAAACGTTGACCATTTCGACCTTTATTTCCACGAGGATGGCAAGCAAGCCAAGGGTGAGATTATCACAGAAAATGGACAATCTTTCTACTATGACAAAGCCAATGGACGTAAGGTAACCAATACCTCTATCAACATCGATGGTCAAGCTTATACTGCTGATGCCCAAGGTCGTTTGACAGCAGTTCTGCCTGAAACGAACAAACGCAACCAGTTTATTGAAGACAACAACCACAACTGGTATTACCTCGGCAAAGATGGGAAACCCGTCACTGGTGCTCAGAATATCGATGGCTTTAACCTCTACTTCCACGAAGATGGTCGACAAGCTAAAAACGAAATCGTCACTATTAATGGTGATAGCTACTATTTCGATAAAGACAATGGACGTCGCGTAACAGGTCTCCAAGCTCTTAACAACGTCAACCATAAATACTTTGGCTTTTACTACTTCGACAAAGATGGCAAGATGGTCAAAGATGACTTCATCACTGAAAATGGAAATCTTTACTACTTTGATGCTACTGGTAATCAACCTAATTTTGTCTTTGTTTCGGATAAAGCTGGAAACTGGTATTACATCAATGACTTCAAGGCAACTAAAGGCTTCTCAGCCCCATTTGGTTTCCAAACCGAATTTCTAGACCGTAGCCAAGCTCACTACAAGACAAGTGTTCAAAACCTGAACGGACAACAGTATTACTTTGACCCTAAGACTGGTATTATGGTAACCAACCGTTATGTTTCTGACGATAAAGGGAATTGGTATTACTTTGGTAAAGATGGTAAAGCGCTTCATGGCTTTCAAACAGTAGACGGTAGCCTTCACTACTTCAATGACAATGGTCAACAAGTCAAAGGGGACTTCCTTTACTACGGTAACGATATCTACTATTTCGATAAAGATAATGGAAATCCAGTAACTAACCAATTTATCAATAGAGACAACTCTTGGTACTACTTCGGAGCTGATGGTAAAGCCGTGTCTGGTTTCCAAACCATTAACGGACAAAACCTTTATTTCCACGAATATGGTGTACAAGCCAAGGGACAACTGGTTACTGTTGGTGGCAAAACCTACTACTTCGATCCAAATACAGGTGACAAGTGGGTCAATCGCTCACTTACCTTAAACGGTACGGTCTATAACTTTGATAGCAATGGTGTGGCGACTACTAAAGCTGACCAAACCACAAATCGAAATCAATTTGTTAAAGGTACTGATCAAGAATGGTACTACTACGATGCTAATGGCAAAAAGGTCACTGGTTTCCAAACTATTAACAAGGACCTCTACTACTTCAACGATAAGGGCCAACAAATTCGAGGAAAGATTTTCAACCTAGGTGATAACCACTACTTCGCCAACAAAGACACTGGTGCTGTCCTTCGTAATGCCTTCTACCATGATAAATCTACTGGTCGTTATGGTGACTTCTCTGAAAACATCTACTACGCTGGCAATGATGGTGCCTTCAAGACAGGCTGGTTTGAAGTTGATGGCAACCGTTATTATGGTAGCGACTATTCTGATGACGACACACCTAAAGGAAACCTCTACACAGGAGTTATCAACTCTCAACTCTTTAGCCCAGATGGAAAACTCTTGACAAACGGTCTCTATCCTGAGTTCAAGCGTACTGGTGAGAATTCGTATGAACTTGAAGGTGTCTATGTTACAGATGCCGACGGTAATATCAAAGAAGGTCCTTATCAATATGATGGTAAGATTCTTGGATCTAAATATAGTTACGTCCGCCAATCACAATGGTCAACTTTTGACGAATGGGATATTCTTAATGGACACCTCTACCATTTCGACTCAACACCTATGACCTTCACAGCACCAAATGGTCAAAAAGTGACCACAAACGTTGCCATTGCAACAACTAACAAGGCCCTTACTTATCGTGGCGTAACCTTTAATTTTGATGCCAAGGGTATTGATGCGGCAAAAGAAAAAGCCATCCACTTTGACCAATTGCAGACGGATCGTAGCGGCACAAGTTATCTCTATGAAAATGGTCAAAAAGTCACTGGCTTGAAGACCTTTGATGGCGTCAGTTACTATTTCTATGAAGATGGCCGTCAAGCCAAAGGCACAGAGGTCACAATCAATGGTAAGACTTACCAATTTGACCAATTGACTGGTATCATGACACGCAACGCCTTTTCAAAATCATACAACTACGAAGGCTCTCCACGCTTCCCATACTACCCAATACGCTACTATGGCAACGACGGAGCTGCTCTTACCAGTTGGCAAACCATCGACGGCAAGGACTACTTCTTCCGAGATAGCGGAAACCTTGAAACAGGACGTTTTGTCATCGGAGACAGAGCCTATAATGCTGATGACAATGGTGTAGTCGCTGACCGCAAGGGTGAACCAGCTTATCGCAATCGCATTGTCTACGATAAGGGCGATAACTACTATTACAATGACAAAGGTGAGAAAGTGACCGGCTTCCAAGAAGTTGATGGTAAGGTCCTCTACTTCGACGCTGAAGGCAAACAAGTCCTAGGACGCTTTGTCACAGTCGATAACTACACCTACTATTTGGACCCTAAAACAGGTGAAAAATACACAAACCGCTCTGTCCTCATCGATGGTAAACTCTATACCTTCGACAAAGACGGACATGTCGTGTCATAAGATGAGATGAAACCGAGACGAAAGTCTTGGTTTTTTTGTGGGGAATGCTAAAAGCTATATTGTAAAAGTACAATTCTTATGTCTTTATTTTTGCTATAATAGTCTCAACTAAACCAAAGGAGATTTCTCATGACAACCTTATACGATTTTACAGTTTCAGATCAAGCTGACCAACCCGTATCCCTCCATGATTATAAGGGCAAGGTCGTCTTAATCGTCAATACAGCAACAGGTTGTGGTTTGACGCCACAGTATCAAGGCTTGCAGGAACTTTATGACAAATACAAAGACCAAGGTTTCGAGATTCTTGATTTTCCTTGTAATCAGTTTATGGGGCAGGCACCTGGTAGTGCTGAGGAAATCAACACCTTCTGTACCCTCAATTACCATACAACCTTCCCTCGCTTTGCCAAAATCAAGGTCAATGGTAAGGAAGCAGAACCACTTTTTGATTGGCTAAAACAAGAAAAATCTGGACCGCTTGGGGCTAGAATTGAATGGAACTTTGCTAAATTTTTGATTAACCGTGAAGGTCAAGTCGTCGAACGCTTTTCTTCCAAAACTGATCCACTAAAAATGGAAGATGCTATCAAGGCTCTTCTTAGTAACTAAAAACAAAAAACGAGAGTGAAACTAGAACGACAATCTTTGACTGTCGCTAGTTCTGCTCTCGTTTTCTGCGTTAAGAAAAATAGTATAGAAAGAAATTTTGCTTTATTTTAGAACAAAGCTGTCAATGCTGTAATTAAACCAAAGATAATACCTGGTGCATTGGCCGCAGCAAGGGGAAGGTCACGTTCTTTTTTAAAGAGACCATAGTAAACCCAAAGGCTACAGTTGACTGCAGCTACCAATGGTTGGATAAAGTTTCCTTTATGACCAGACAAATTGTCCATGATTTGTGGTACGTATGATACATACATCATAACTGACATGAAGGTTGCCACCCAACCAAGGGTTTTCATTTGTTTATCTGACATTCGAGACTCCTCTTTCATAAAATTCTATTTGCCTTGTACACCTAGAAATATTTCAAGACATGTTTTAATGCACAAAATTAAAACAGTGTCTATCTTACGCTTTAACAATAGAGAATGCAAGAATTTCGGGACAATGTTAAGAAGATGTAAACTATCACAAGATTGTGATAGTGCATTTAGTCTCTTATGTAGCGTTTTCATCAGAGAAAAAGACCTCTTTAAGAGGTCTAAAGTCAATGAATCTACTATTTTTTCTCATCAAAAAGCACTGATATTAAGGATTACTGTCATAAATCATTCAGCTAAGAGCACTTCTTTGATGGTTTGTTTTTGGAGTTTTCTGTTGGATAGATAAAAGAGGCTTTCATAAACTACAGCAAAACCGAGCAAGGTCCAGAAGCACACATTCCCATCAAAGTGATGCTCAATTTTACCAGGAACCGTATCTTTGATCACAGCGATTAAGATTTCCATGATGCCGTATTGGTAAGCCGTCCCTAAAACAAATCCTAGATAGGCCCAAAAACGATAGGGAGCGAGAATATGACTTTGGCATTCACGATCGGTGAAGCCAAAAGCCTTCATAAGAGCCAAGGTTTCGCGGCTTTCTGAGACCACAATCCCCAATGACAAAAAGAGAATCGAGAAAGAAAGGATCAAGCCAATCATAATCATCATGGTTTGGATGATGTCATCTGTATAATCTCTTAAGCCAAAGGACAATTGAACCATGGCCGCAAAACACATAGAGCCAAAGACCACAAAAAACAATATAGATTTTCTCCCCCAAATCAGAGATGAGGACAGCTCTTTTAGGAAGTCTTTCTCTTTCTTAGGAGCCTTCTTTCTCCTTTTGACCTTGATAGGACTTGGGGATTTTTTCAATAAGCGAAGTGCCGGCGTTTGGAGTTGTCTTCTAGCATAACCAATCGCGAGAAGCATAAAAAATGTCGTTGGCAGGATCACCAAAGCAAGCAAGAGCTGCCAATGAAAATGAATGGTGATTTCTGGCAGGATCCCCTTCTCATTACGAAAGTCATAAAAATGTCCCATCATGAGAAATGAAGCGAGATAGCCAAGAAGCGCTCCAGCTCCAAAACTGAGCCCAAAGGCCCAAAACCGTTTAGCCAACTGGCCATTGCTATAGCCCAAAGCCTTTAAAATCCCTAATTGTTCCTTGTGGTCATCGACAAATTGTTTGATATAAAAACACATGAGAAGGACCGACGTCAAAGACAAGACGACCCCACTGACCATGGCTACCATCCAGGAAAGCGAAACCTGGGCATCATAGTAGGTCTGAATCATGGGATTGGTTTTCGAAATCTCTAATTGCTCGATGTCCAAGTAAAAATTCAAGAAGAGATTGGCCACAAAGACCGCACAAGCCCCAATGATACTGACGACAACTAATTTTCGAATATCTTTTACTGAAAACATAGCTTACCATCCGATCTCATAGGCAGTCTGAGGTTGTTCATTGGTCACAACTTCTGTAATCTTGCCACTATTGACACGAATGATGGTTCTAGCCATATCCGCAATATTTTGGTTGTGTGTCACCATGATGAGGGTAAAGCCCAGCTTTTCCTTCAATTTCCAGATATAGTCGAGAATCTTGCGCCCTGTTTCTTCATCAAGGGCTCCCGTCGGCTCATCTAAGAAGAGTATCTCTGGCTTTTTGGCCAAAGCCCGAGCAATAGAGACTCTCTGCTGTTCCCCACCCGACAATTCACTCGGATACTTGTCTAGCTTATCGCCAAGTCCCAAATCTTCTATGATCTGCAAAAAATCATGATTGTTTGCCAGGTCAGCACCCATCTTTACATTCTGTCTGACCGTCAGATTCGGCAATAAATAATACTGCTGGAAGATAAAGGCAATCTTCTCACGTCTAAAGGCTGTCAATTGAGCATCCGTGAGTTGTGATAAATCTTGTCCTTGAATGAGGATATGCCCCTCGTCAACCTTTTCTAAGCCTGATAACACATTTAAGAGAGTTGATTTTCCCGATCCAGAAGGACCAAGGATAACCACATCATCCTGGTCTTGAATCTGCAAACCAATCCCCTTTAAAACCTTGGTTTGGCCGTAACTTTTGTGCACATTTTCTAGTTGAATCATTTCTTTCCTACCATTTCTTTGATGAGAGATTGACAAACCTCTGTCAGTAATCCAATCACTTCTTCCATGCTGAACTGGTAAATACCAGAAGCAACCATTGAGGCCATCCCGTGTGAGTAGATAAATAGATGCTGGTACAAGCGACCAGCCTCCTCAACAGTCAAAGGATAGTCTGCGACGATCGAATCCAGAACCAACTGGTAACTATGATCCTTCATGGGAAGAAAATCTTGAAAGCGACGAATCGGCTCTTTGCTAGGATTTTGGAAAAGCAACTGAAAAAGTTGGGGCTCTTTTGAGGCGAAAAGGATATAAGCAACCCCAACAGATCGAAAAGGCTTCTCATCTTCTAAGGCCTTGCGAATATACTCCACCACGACCATCTCCGCAGCACCAATAACCTCTGCTTGTAACTCGGACATATTAGCAAATTGCCCAAAAATGACTCTCGGTGTGGCTCCTAGTTTCTCTGCTAATGCTCGAGCAGTTAAACTAGCCATGCCCTCTTCTCTCACCAATTGTAAAGCTGTCCCAATGATAGCCTCTTTACTGAATTTAACCTTTGGTGGCATAAGACTCCTTTCACGCAACATTTGTTGCGCAACACTTGTTGCATAAAGAATACCATAAAAAAGAAAGACTTGTCAAGAAAAATCTGAAAACTACAAAACAAAAAACCAGTCCACCGATAAGAGTGGAATCTGGTTTACTAACAAGATTCTAAGGCAAATCATTTCCCGCCGCCAAGTAGATTTGGTACCATTCCTTGCGGGTCAAATTCACCTCTGCTGCTTTCCCTGCTTCAAGGACATGCTGGGGCTTGGTCGTTCCGATGACAGCCTGCATCTTACCCGGATAGCGAAGGACCCAAGCAAGGGCGATAGCTGTCGGTGTAACTTGATATTTCTTCGCCAAGTCAGTAAGGACATGATTGAGAGCCGCAAATTCTTCTTTGCCGACAAAATTCCCCTTGAAATAGCCATGCTGGAGGACAGACCAAGCTTGAATCACCGTATCAGTTAAGCGACAATACTCAAAGACACTGCCATCTCGCACGGCTGCTTTTGGGCCTTCCATGTTGACATGAAAACCAGCTTCAAAGCTCGGTGTAAAGGCTGCACTCAACTGCAACTGGTTGACCTTGAGAGGTTGTTTGACAGCCGTCTTAAGCAATTCCATCATCATGGGATTTTGATTGGATACCCCAAAATGACGGACCTTGCCCGCTTGCTCCAAGTGATCAAAAGCTTCCGCCACCTCTTCAGGCTCCATGAGGGCATCCGGTCGGTGAAGGAGGAGGCTATCCAAGCGCTCGATCTGCAGACGGTCGAGAATGCCATCAACTGAGTCCAAAATATAGTCCTTGGAAAAATCAAAATAGGTAAAGCCGTCCTTGCGAATCCCACACTTGGACTGGATCCACATCTGGTCCCGAAGATCCGGACGGCGCTTGAGAACCTTGCCCAGCAGGACCTCACACTGACCATCGCCATAGATATCCGCCAGATCAAAAGTGTTGATCCCAATTGACAAGCCTACCTCCACCAAGGCCTCCACCTCATCTTCACTCATCTGACTGATCCGCATCATCCCAAGGACAATCGTGGACAGACGCTCATTTTCAGCAAACTCAATATAGTTCATGTCCGCCTCCTTTTCTGTATCTCTATTGTAGTGAAAAGGGTTTCAAAAATCAATTGAGAAATAAAAGACCCTCAGCATCAACTGAGGGCTTAGATAATAAACGAAAGCTAAGGGAAAGTTTGATAATCTCCCATAATCCCTAAGATTCAAGACCGATAGTACACCCATTGATGGTAATGGAAGATAAGATATTCAATAAGAAGGGCTCTCTATCACTTCCAAAAGCTTTTACAGATTTCTAACATGGATGATACATTTACTCTTTATAATAACGTTTGGTAATCTTGTATTGTGAAATAAGGATATAAATATAGATGATGGATACAACAATCAAAGCTAAAAGGATATCCGTCTGGAAGGCAATTCCAATAATTAAGAGAACAAGGAGAAGGCTCGGCAAGATATAATTGCTTAACTTGACAACCACTTCGAAATTTTCCTCGTAGCTAATCTGCTTTTCTGCTTCATCCATCATACTCATCATGAATATACGCACTTCCTTGGCATTGGCATTGCGGGGAATTGGTTTTCCATAAAGCTGATGAAAGGTCTTTCGATAGAAGGAATCCACTAGGAAAAATAGGACAATCAAGGCAAGAAAAAGATAGAGCATGGTAAAGTCTCCAAAGATAAAAGCCAAGTTCCCTGTGCCAGGTCTATCCATAGACATCAATTGACAATAAAAGATGATGACTAAAAAATATGACAAGATCATGATGCCTTTAAAAATGGTCGCTAAACCATACAGTTTATTCTTTTGAATGTCATAGTGATAGGCCTCATCTTCGTCATCTATTTGGAGCATTTTTTGATGGACTTTTCTCGCATGAATCAACAAGGCCATCGTGAGTATAAATACGATCAGAAATAAAACTGCTGAGTCCAAAAAGAGTACTTCTTTACTAAAGAAGGTTTGGATTTCAAGTGGCTTTTCTGATCCAAACATGCCTGTCAAAACTCCGATGACTCCTCCGATCAAACCAGAAACTGTAATGATCCCTACATTTCTCCAAAAACGGTAACGTGGAGATCGTTCTTGTTGTTGCTTTTTCATAATCATTCCTCTTCCTCTACAAGACTAAAAACATTTTCCACAGGCTCTTTAAAAACCTGGGCGATGGTGATGGCAATAATTACAGAAGGGGTATATTCCCCTCGCTCCAAGAGACTGATGGACTGACGTGAGACCCCTGCTAACTTGGCTAGCTCAGATTGGTTGAGCCCATCACGCGCCCTCAGCTCTTTCAGTCGATTTTTTAAGATCATTATGGCTACCTCAATTGTTGAATTAATTCAACATCTTCAATACGAACTAATTTTGTCACTCTATGTTGCTTAATCACACGGCTTAATTTGACCCAATCTTCATCAAAATCAACAATTTTCCAATTACTTCCAAAACCATTTAGTCTAACACTGACCGTTTGCCCTTTCAATTCTTCTAAAAGTCGAGACATTTCTTTATTTCCTTTCAATTGTTTTTCCAACCCTTTGATACGTCTGTTCAATCCTTTTATCTTCTTTTCTGAGCTTGCATAAAATATAACTATAAAAGGGATAAAAAGAATCCATATGGCTCCCATAAGAATACCTCTCCTTCTTTCGTCTAAAACTATTGTAACGCTTCTTTTTATTTTTGACAAGCATCTTTGTCAAAAATAAAAAGAATATTATCAAAATAATTGGAAATATGATATAAATAACACAACTTTTCTAACATCTTATATCACTTCTTCTTCAAAAAAATGACTTAGAATAATTGATGTGCAAGATGCCGTTACGCAAGCGCCCGAAACCAAATAGTTTCAGATACTCGGAAGTTGGGAGAATTGTCTTAGCCCGAGCCTAAAAATTTAAAATCGAGGATTCAAACTTTACTCATAGAATTTCTTAGAAGGCCGCTGACATTTGCTATCACCTAAGGGAAGTTTTAAAATTCAAGCTATAACTTTCCTTGGGTATTACTATTTTTAAGATAAAAAAATAACAGGATTTCTCAACCCTGCTACTTTTTTGTCTTATCATTATGATTTTGTTCAGTCATTGCCAAGCCGACTGACTAAATTAAAGTGATTATTTGTCGCCAAAAACTTTGAAACGACCTTCTGTTTGGATGTCTTTATCTCCTGCTGGTGCAACGATTTGACCAAATGGTGCTTGAGCACGGAGTTTCCAGTTAGCTGGAATGTCGTATTTTTCAGCCAATTGGGCATCCACAAGTGGGTTGTAGTGTTGTACGTTCATGCCGATATTCTTCTCAGCCAAAGCCAACCACGTCGCATAAAGGGCGATTCCATGACCTTGCTCTGACCAAATTGGGAAGTTTTCAGCGTAAAGTGGGAATTGCTCTTGAAGGCCTTTCACTACATCTTGATCTTCATAGAAGAGGATTGTTCCCTTAGCTTGAGCAAAACCTGCCAAACGTTCTTTTGTTGCCTCAAAAGCTTCTGCTGGCGTTACTTTTTCAAGCTCTGAATAAGCAATTTCATTCCAGAAAGCATCTGATTCTTCATCCAGCAAGATCACCACACGTGATGTTTGTGAGTTAAAGGCTGTCGGTGTGTTAAGAACAGCCCCTTGAATGGTTTCAATCAATTCTTGGTTAGAGAGCTCAAGGTCTTTTCCCAAAGCATAAATTGAACGACGTTTTGTTTGTAAGTCTGTAAAGTAGGTCATAGTTATTCCCTCTTTCTTTGTGATGAATGTTAATTGTTAAAATTGTTAAGTTTATTTGTAATAACTTTGATTACAATAACCATTATAGACCTTTCAAATGTAATGTCAATAGTTACGACTCAAAAAATCACTAATTATTAATATTTTTTCTTACCCGTGTCAAAATACCATCATTATCCTCGAAGATTAACGCATTAGAAGATAACCATTTGACCTCTGCTCCACGATTCTTAGCACGTTCTGCTATGGTAATCAAATCTTCTTTGTCTTCTACTTCAAGGACGTAGTAGGCAAGACCAATCATCCCTTTTTCACGTTTGGCTAAGTTTTTGCCACCCCATTCATTGACAGCCAAGTGGTGATGGTAATCACCTGAAGCAATCCAACTAGCACTTGAAATGGTAAACTTATCTGCCAGCTCCAAAACATTCTGATAAAAAGCCGTTGCTAGCTGACTATCTTTGACCGATAAATGAATATGCCCCATACGAGTATCCTTAGCTATCACAAATGGCTCAACCTTGCGTCCCATCTCGTAAATTTCTTGAGCTGATAGTTCTTCTGTTACACCAACGATGCGACCATCCTCACGAATATCCCATTCAGCAACAGGCTTGTCTCTATAGAGCTCAATACCATTGCCTTCAAGGTCTTCCAAATAAAGGGCTTCACTATAACCGTGGTCAGCTGCACCGACAAATGGATAATCTAGCTCAGCAATATGTTTGAAAACATCTGCCAAATCCTCGCGAGATGGCAACAAAATTGCCATATGGTAGAGACCATAACTGGACTTGACCGCTTCCTCACGATTGGTTTCAATCAAGTGAACTAGCGGCTTGTTTCCAGCACCCAAAACAACTTCTGTTGCAGTTTGAGATAGGATTTCAAGTCCTATAACCTGTGTATAAAAGGCTGTCTGACGTGCCAAGTCATTCACATTGAGTACCGCTTCTGCGAGGTAAATCTTACTATTGTAGTCGTATGTCATATGTTTTTCTCCTTTGTTGTAATTATATGAATTACATTATAATTTTTTCTATTGTCACGTCAATCATTACAACTTGGAAATTAAAAAAGAAACCGAAAAACTTTCGATTTCTTATAGTTTAAAATCTAAAAATCAAGCTCCAGTTTCTTTCCAGTTGGCCTTAGCATCCTTTAAAATACCAGCTAAAGTTTTCTTTTCGAGTTCTTTTTCCATTGCCATTTGAACGTCTTCTAGGCTCTGATCCAAAATCCCATGGATATTACGTCCTACTGGACACGCTGGATTAGGATTATCATGAAAACTAAAGAGTTGGCCACTTGGACCGATGCTATCCACTGCACGATAAACCTGCAAAAGGTTAATCTCCTCTGGTGCCTTGGTTAATGTGGCTCCTCCACTTCCCCTTTGAACAGAAATCAAGTCTGCTTTCTTCAGTTGCGACAAGGTTTTACGGATAATAACTGGATTGACCCCCACACTACCTGCCATTAAATCACTGGTTAGCTTCGTTTCATTTCCCTTATTTTGTGCTATAAGGGTCAAAATATGAACAGCAATGGTAAAGCGACTTGGTATTTGCATATCAGAACCTCTCATTCATCTTTTTCTTTTCAATCAATTATAACAAAACCAACGTTGTAAAACAAGGAGTTACAACAACTTGAAGTGTTAGTCTTACACAAAAAAATAGAGCCATCGTATACTCTATTCTTTTGTATTTGATAATAACTAACTAGACCAATAATACATAGTATTCTAGCCTATTGAGGTTCTAGATTGGTCTTTTGCTTCTTACGAACACCTTGTCCTTCGATATGTTGTTTGATTAGTTCCACTACTTCATCATTGGTTGGTAAATCCGAGTGTTGGGCATCTTCACCTGTAACAGTGATTTCAGTATAACTTTTTGCCTGATTTTGATAGATATATTTCCCAGCGGACACACTAGCATCGGGAACCAATTCGTCCGAATCATAGGTGATAGTTCCCGCTACCGAATAGACATGTAGGGTAGCCGGAATATTCTCCTTAGCAGCTATAAAGTCTGCTAGCATGACCGATTTATTTTTAATATTGGTTTCAGTGAAATTATAGGGCGTTCCGATAGTCATCAAAGAATTTATCTTGACATCGTAGTCGCTAAGATATTTTTCAATAAAAGCCGTATAAATCAAGCCACCATTTGAATGCCCCAACCCTTTAAAATTATTGAAATTGTATTTATTCTGCAAGGCTTCAAATGCCTGATTCATCATCTTGGTTTGTTTCTTGATATTGTTATAGCCATCTTTGTTATTCTCAAATCCAATAACAATGACTGGCTCGTTATCCTTATCCTTGATTTTACCCTCAAAGGTGATACGCCCATTGTTCCAGACCTTGACTTTGAGAAGGCTATGCTTGACGCCAGGACGGTCTTGATTGAGCTTACGTACTAGGCCATCGAATCTATTTTCCGTAGCAGAGCTCCCTGGAATCATGATAATGGGAGACAATTTTGAATTATAGAAAGTCTCTATTTCCTTGACATTTTTCCTAGTCCAACTATAGGATGGGACGGCTAACCCAATGAGAAAGAAAGCAACAAGGATAAAGACCAACTTAGTTTTTTTATTTAGTTTCAATGCTCTCTCCTTCCTCTTTTAGACCGTGTTGTACTTTATTAGACAGACGCACAAATGGAATAAAGATAACAATGTCGACTGCAAAACAGAGCAGACTAACAGCAAGAGCTCGTAAACTACCCCCAGTTCCGATAAAGGCGAAAAGAAGACTTGGTGTACCATCTGGAACCGGATAAACCGCAGCTGGCATAAGATGAATAGTCAAGGCCACCGCAGCAATGCCCATATTGATCATAGGTGCCAGTAGGAAAGGAACCAGATAAACTAAATTAAGCAAGACTGGTATCCCCACCATAAATGGAGCCCCATTGTTAAAGAGACTAGGAAAGACACTTAGAAGACTCACCTTCTTATCCTTATAACTGGTTGATGCTAAAAGCAGAGCCACCAAGAGGGCTAGCCCTGAGCCAATGCCAGCAACCAAGCCATAACTATGATAAAGATTTGTTAGTGTGTAAAGGTGGGGAAGCCCAGTCGTCGTATGATGGGAAACAGCATAGGTCAAATTTTCCAAGGCAAAACTATCATCGGCAATTGAATTTAGGGCAAAAGCCTGACTATTTCCAATCCAAGCAGAAAAAGTGTTCAAAAGTCCCATCATAAAGGTTGAGAACAGGTGATTATCAGTTACAGTAAAGGTAGAGGTAACCTGCCTAATCGTCAGAAAAACATTATCTTGCTCTCCAATCACAAAGAGAATGTTAAGTCCAATAGCTAAAATGAGTGACAAAAAAATGGGACGGACGGTCTTTGGTTGATAAATATAGTCCTTGTCCACAATCTGATCATCACTAGCTCTTGAAAAGCGAAAAATCTGGCCAACCAGATAGCCCACAAAGATAGCCAACATAATGTTGATTGAAGCCGGTAAATTGATGCGAGTCAAAACACCATCGTTTAGCGGTGACAGCAACAGCTCCTGCGATCCTATAATTAAGCTAACCAAAAGGGAAGTCACACCAGCTGTACCAGTACTTCTACCATAGTGACCAGCTGTGTATTTTCCTGCAAAGTAAGTTGATAAGGGCCCGGCTAAGCCACCAAGAAAGTTGGAAAGATTAATGAGCACCTGCCCAGTTATCTTAAAGGCCGGTAACCAGTCAGAAACTGAAAACAATTGGTTAATATAACCAAGCTCCGAAAAGACAGATAGTGAAATCACCCGAATAATTCCTGAAAATAGGAAAAAGGGAAAGAGCGAAACCAAGGTTTTCTGCGTAATTTGGACGAAGCCTCGCTCACGAAACCAGAGAAACCTCTGGACCAAATAGTTTGTCATAAAAGACTCCTAGTAAAAGGCTAAATAAACTTTACATTCAACGTTTTTCTTCATTATAGCACAAAGGAAAAGGACTTACCTTAATCATGGGTTAAAGCACACACTATCAGAATTTAGTCACCACCATTTTCATGATTTCTTGAAAAATTTAAGAAATATTTGAGAATTTCTTGATGTTTATTTAATGACTTTATACTACAATAAAGATGAAAAGAAAGCGGTATCAAATAAGCGAAAGGAGGCTTATCATGAAAAAGGTACTTGAGGTCAGACATCTGACTAAACGTTACGGCCAACACCTAGCACTCGACAATGTAAACCTGACCTTAGAAAAGGGTGAGGTCTATGGCCTTATCGGAAGAAACGGAGCAGGTAAGACAACACTGATTAAAGTCATCACTAAACTCACCCACCCTAGCCAAGGCAGTGTTTCCCTCTTCCACTCTACCTCCAAATCAGAGTGGACTCACGCACTGAAACGTGTTGGTTCTGTGATTGAAACACCAGTTGCCCTGAATCATCTCAATGCACGTCAAAACCTACGTTACTACTGCAAGATTCATCACGTTCCAAATCCTGACAAGGTCATTGAAGAAATCCTTGATACGGTTGGACTTGGTCACACTGGCAAGAAGAAATTTCGCAGTTTCTCACTGGGTATGAAGCAACGTCTAGGTATCGCTATTGCACTGATTGCAAAACCAGACCTACTTATTTTAGATGAACCGATTAATGGTCTCGACCCGGTAGCTATCAAAGAATTCCGCCAAATGATTAAAAAATTGAGTGAAGAGCAAGGTATGACAGTTCTCATCTCTAGCCACATCTTGTCTGAACTCTATCAGGTTTCAACCCGCTTTGGCATTATTGACCACGGTCACATCATCCGTGAAATTACTAAGGACGAATTCGAACATCTCAGCGAAGACTATATCGTTCTCAAGACAAATCAATTAGCTCTAGCTAGTCGCATTCTCCAAGACCAACTCCATCAACACTTCAAAGTGGTTAACAGCGACAATGAAATTCATATTTTCGACAAATCTCATGTGATTAAAGCAATTGTCAAAGAGTTGGTTAAACAGGAAGTTGACATCGATGAAATTTACTACAAACGTCAAGACTTAGAAAACTACTTCACACAACTGGTTGATTCAGAAAGGAGGTAGAGCTATGTTACACACTATTCACGCCGATTTCTATCGACTCTTCCGTTCTAAAGGATTTTGGATTTCTGAAATTATCCTAGCCCTAAACATTATTTCTGGTGTCCTATTGGGAGGTACAGGGCATGTAGGCGTAGAAACTGGGGCAAAACAAGCCGTTCGAAGCGCCTCTTCATGGACTGGTGTCGGATCACTGATTAATTATTCTAGTAGTATCTCTATGACAGTGCTCTTCACTTTGATTGTTGTCTCTATTATTTTGGGCGTTGACCTAGCGCAAAAGTTATATAAGAATAATCTCACCTCTGGTATTTCACGGAGCGGGTTCTTCTTCGCCAAGGCAACAGTCATTGTAGCGATTACTTTAGGACAACTCCTCTTGTCTTACGGTCTTGCTTTTATTCTCGGTACACTTTGCCATGGTCTCGGAACTGTACCTGATCACTTTGTTAGAAACTTTGCCTTGACTTTTCTTCTCCAATTCTTGTGTAATTTGGCTTGGGTAAGTCTGACCACAGTTGCCCTCTACCTCACACATTCCATCGTGACAACCTTTGTGACTTACACCCTTGGTTTGGTAGCATTAACCGTACCAGCAGCAATCTTCCCTAAAGTAGAAATTTTGAAATACTTGTCACTCAACTTTAATTACGCCCTGACCGCAGATAAAACTATCATTCAAAATACTGCGATCGTGGCAGTAGCATTTATCCTAGCATTCACAGCTTTGGGCTTGATTACCTTTGAAAAACAAGATTTGTGAGAAGAAAAATAACATCGTGCGAAAGCGATGTTATTTTTATTTTTTGTTACTATTCGTTAATTGTTACAAATGCTTTATTTGAGTTTCCAAATCCAGCATCAACTTTTAATTTTAAATTAGTATCAGAGATTGTATCTGGATTCAAATCAAAAACAACATTACCAGTTACTTCATTTTCTGGATTAACACTGGTAAAGAAAAGATTTGCATCATCATTTGCATAGATTCCTGCTGTTGAATCAGTTTCATACTCTGTTTTATCTTTAACTAGCTTAAAGTCAGAATCAGATACAGTAATAGCCTTAGTACCGTTATTTTTTACTGTCACGTTTAGAATAAGATATGAACCTTTTGCATTCATACCAAATTCACCACCTACATTTTGTACGACTTCTTTAGAGTGAATCGTGTATTCTACATCTGCAATCTTGAAAGTTTCTGTCATCTTATAAGTAGGAATGTCCTTACTTTTCTTATTTTTCTTATTTTTAAATCCAAAAATAACATTGCTATATTGATAATCATTATCAGTTTTAGCCGAAGCACTTGTTTGGTTCATTAGAGAAATAACAACTGCACCGATTAAGAATCCAGATAGAACGATAAATTCTAAAAATTTTACTTTTTTCATTAATAATTACCTCCGTACATTAATTATATCAGATAAATTAAAGATTTTATAGTAAAAATTAAATTATCTTTATATTGTAATTCTCTAATTTTTATTTTTCCCTCAAAGTTACAAAAAAAGATTATAAAAACATCAACTTTATGCCTTTATAATCTCACTGTTAAATAAAACCATTCATTCTCATAGGCCAGATGGAGCTCACCTTCTAAGACTTGGACTAAGTGTTCGGTGATATAAAGCCCAAGTCCGGAGGAATCCTCGGTGTCTGACAGGTTTTCAGAATAAAAGCGGGTCGTTAGTTGGTCTAGATGCTGTATCGGCTGTTGTACCATATTACTTACTGACAAATAAATGCCATCTTCCACTTTCTCTAATGTCAGCCGAGCTTGAGTCTTACCATGTTTTAGAACGTTACTGATAATATTCTGAAATAGACGTTCAAAAATATCTGGATCCATTTCGCATTGGATATCAGGGGTTACTTGAATATCTAGTGTAATCCCTGTCTCCTGAAACATATCATAGTAAGGCAGGATAGACTTAACCACAAGTTGAGAAAAGTCCAGGTCTTGAAATTGTGGTTGGATGGCACCCTCTGTTAATCGTCGATATTCCAACAAGGCTTCCAAACGCTTTGAAACAGTCAGTAGATTTTTAGAAATCTTCTCCATAGCCATGTCATTTTCACTGCTACTTCGAAGACTTTGCTGAGCGTAGCCGCTGGCTACTGTCAGCGGTGTTCGTATATCATGGGCAATATTACTGATAGCCATGTCCATGGTTTTCTTTTCTTGGAGAGCGACAAGATTAGTCTTTTCAATTTGGGTAAAGAGAGACTCAACCTGATTGGTTAGGGTAACTAAAGATTTTGGTTGGTTTTTCAGAGTAATCCGTCTATGGCTTTCTTCAATTAGCTTTTCTTCAATCTGCTTTGAGAGAGATTTTACAGCCAAATAGTAACGGACGAGGTAGGTAGTCACTCCCAGAAGAAGTCCTACCAATACAATAAGTAGTCCTTCCATCAGTCGTCTCCTTTAAGTCGCACACCTAAGCCCCAAATCGTTTCGATATACTCCGTACTCCCATCCACTTGGGCTAGTTTCTTTCGTAAATTACTCAACTGTGCATTCAATGTATTATCACCTGATAGATAAGGGGCTTCCCAAACTGTCTCATAAAGGTCCTCTTTAGTAAAAATTTTCTTTGGATTTTGGAGGAGTGTGTGGAAAATTTGAAACTCTTTCTTACCTAAACGTATGGCTTTCCCATTACACGAGACTTCAAAACTGTCTGGATTTATCTTAATGTTTTTAACATGATAGATGTTCTCAGTCGTACTACTTCCTTTCATGTGTTCACGTAGTTGAACGGAGACACGCGCATAAACTTCTTCAAGATCAAAGGGCTTAACGATATAATCATTTGCACCATCAAGTAAGTACTGGCTAATCAAGTGCTTATCACCCAAGGCTGTCAACATAATGACAGGTACAGAGCTTCTTTGTCTGATAAACTTAAGCACCTCTTTGCCACCCTTACCTGGTAACATGATGTCTAGGAGAACTAAATCAATCTGTTGACTTTGAAACAAAAGCTCTCCTTCAGTCCCAGAGTAGGCTTGAATAATATCATGTTCTTCAGAAAACAAGTTGAAAAGAATACTCTGGATATCCTCATTGTCTTCAATTTGTAAAATACGTGCCATGTCTTAATCCTCCAATAATGCTACCAATTGTATATGCTCACTTTTTGTTTTATCTTAACAAAAAGCCAAATTAATGACAAGGTACATGACGACTTCTTGATAGCAAAAAAGACAATACAAAAAAACCGTAAGCCTCTACTTTCGAGACTTACGGTCAATTATTTATTAAGCAAAGGTGGTAACATCAGATGCGTCCAAACGAACAGACTCAAAGCCTTCTTCATTGGCTTTCCCAAGGGCAATAATCAAAATAGGCACGTGTCTTTCTTCATCAAGACCAAACGCTTTTGCGAGACCTTCTTTTTTATAGCCACCGATAGCATTAGTATCGTATCCATAAGAGCGAGCAACGAGCATTAACTGCATAGCGGCAAGGCTAGCATCGATGTGGACAATTTCATTCATCATTTCACGAGGAGCATTTTCATACATAGGGACAATACTTGACAGTTGTTTTTCTTTGACCTCTTCAGGCATTTTCCCTTGAGCAACTGCCTTACCGTAGATTTCTTCTGCTCTTTCTTGGCTCTTCAAATCGGCAAAAATGAGAACCATGGCTGATGACGTTTCATTTTGTAATCCATTGTAGCTGACAAAAGGTTCCAATTTTTCCTTGCCTTCCTTACTATCAACGACGACAAAACGCCAAGGCTGCATATTCACTGATGAAGGTGCTGTAACAGTCTTGTCCAAGATTTCCAACAATTCTTCTCGTGGAATATTGACAGAAGTATCAAAGTTACGAATGGAACGACGATTATAAACGATATCTGAAAAATCATTGCTTACTACAGGCATCTTATGTCTCCTTTTTTTGATTAAATGAAAATAATATAATCAAAATTATAACACAAGACAATTGTTATCAAAAATATTTGCTACAGACGACTAAAGATTCGTTTCCTTGAGCCCTAGCCGTTTCACTTCAGATGAATAGTAAACCATGATGGTAATAAGACTGAGTGTGATTACCCAGATTGACTTAAGGTGCACAAAATGCATCAGAACGGCTGAGACGATAGCACCAACTACAAAGCTCCCTACGATAAAGCTATAATTGACAGCCTGACGACGATATTCTCTCTGATCACCACTTCCCTGAATGGCATAATAGAGGGCCGTTAACATCCTTCGATAATTTCCTGAGGTCATAAATATCACGAAGGGATGATTCTCAATCTGACTGCCAGTAAAAGTCTTCATCATGATACCTGCGGAAAAAGCGATAATCGGGAGCTCAATCAAGGCATTTGAAGGTAGAAAAGGCAGGATAGCTGTCATCACACAAAGTGGAAGAAGACCATAAACTCGCCAATAGGCATTCTTACGCTGGTCTTTAAACCACATACCAAAAAGAAAGCCTAAAGAAAAGAATAAGATTGAAAAGCAACGCAACAAGTTATAGTACATACTACTGTTCTGCCAGTCAGAGACTAAGAGAAGGATATTCCCAGTCTGTGTAGCAACTAAACTATGATAGTACACATGACAAAAGACATCCAAAGCCCCTCCCGAGAAACTCAACAAATTAGCCATCAGACGCGTATTTTGAGGAAGAAGGTTCCGCGATTCCATAGCATAACTTCCCTTCTAATAGTAATTGATAGGATAGCCTTATTATAGCAAATTCGGGAACACACAGTAGAAAAAAACAACCCTCACGAGTTGCTTCTATCCTATTAAAAATTAACTGTATCAGGATCATCCTGAGTTTTAATGCCTTGAATCTTATCCAACACTGCCATATCTTCCTCTGACAAATCAAAGTCAAAGATATCCAAGTTGGCTTCGATATTTTTTGGTGTCACTGACTTAGGTAGTGGCAAGAAACCTTTTTGAAGGCTCCAACGTAAGGCAACTTGAGCAACAGATTTTCCGTTACGTTCAGCCACTGCTTCTACGTCTTCATTTCCAAAAATGCTACCAGTACCTAGTGGACTGTAGGCTTCAAGAAGAATGTCACGCTCTTGGCAATAGGCAACCAAATCTTCTTGGGCACAACCTGGAGCCAAAAGAATTTGATTGACATGTGGCACAATTTCAGCCGTTTCAAGGAGAGCATCAAGATGACGCTGCATAAAGTTAGACACACCGATAGCACGCACCTTACCATCTTTGTAGGCTTCTTCCATTGCCTTCCAAGCACCTGCATTGCCAACCTTCCAAGCATCATTCTCACGAAGAGACTTTGGATTAGGCCAGTGGATGAGCAAAAGATCCAAATAATCCACACCTAGTCTTTCAAGAGACTCGTCGATAGAGGCCTTAGCCAAATCGTAATCGTGCTTGTCATTCCAGAGTTTAGTCGTTAGGAAAATATCCTCACGCGCCACATCACTATCTGCAATCGCCTTACCTACAGAAACCTCGTTACCGTAGATTTGCGCCGTATCAATATGTGTGTAACCCGCCTTAAGTGCGAAACTAACGCTGTTATAAGCTTCTTCCCCTTCTGGAATCTGCCAAGTCCCAAAACCATTTTTAGGAATCGTAACGCCATTTGAAAGTGTATATGTTTCCATCCTGTTCTCCTTTTCAAGTTGTAACAGAATTATCTTAAAGGATATAAGATAAAATTGCAAAAATTTGCTACGGCTTGTTTGATGAATAGTTCCTTACTTCTTTTTCCGCTTCTTTTTAAAGACAACACCATTTTCTTTAAGGATTTCCATGCTCACCTTTCCAACTCCTCTAATCGCTGCTACTTCCTCTTCCGTTTTCTTTTTAAAATCTTTAAATTCTATTAAGCCATGTTGACGAAGTATACGCTCCACACTTATTGAAAGACCTTGGAGGGCTTTGCTTGGTTCTATACTTTTTTCCAATTCTCTAATTAGTTTGTGCAATTCTGGATTTTTCTTTTTCGCAACATGTCTTTGTGGACGTTTTGCACGATATTTTTCGATTAACCAAGTAAAATAATATTCTGACTGGGACAGATCAACGACTTGATTAAAAACCATCAAAAGACTTTGCATACTATTGGCTTCAAATAAGATAGGGTTGACTTTAAGCGTTTCGGCAACTAGACGCTCTTCATCACCTTGTTCAATCATTTTTAAATAATTTTCGAACTCTGGATTTTTTGCATAGAGAAGATCAAAATAGAAATCCGCATCCTCAATATGTCCCGTCATTAGAGAGACCGTCATCATTGGTACTATCATCAAATCTTCTTCGTGATATTCCATCTGCTCACATTCAAAAAAGCTTTTAGCCTTATCAAAGTCCTCCAGATTACAATAGGTAGCCATCAATTCGTAACGGACTCCCATGTGATCTTGAACATCTATCTCTAGAATCTCTTCAAATTCCTTAATAGCAAACCGCTTCATACTGTTGCTTAAATAAAATTTAGCAAGATTATACTTCAAAGACAAATAAGGACACTCGTCAAGATTAGCCCAGCCCATTTTTGGACCTTGATCCCACTTGGACCTTTGCTCTTTTTCTAAAGCAATTAAGCCTTTTAGATGTTCAAGTGGACTTTGAAAAGTTAAGAGCATCTGCTTAGCATCAAGATTTTCAGGATCTAGTTTTAAAGCTTCTGTCAAAAATTCCTGACTTCTCGAAGGATCTTCCTCGTGATAATGATAAGCCTCTTCAATGAGTTTCCAAGCTCTCTCCTGCTTTGAATCAGGGGAAGTGATCTCATCAAAAAGCCCTTGGTTGTATTGTCTTGCAAAATCTTCAAGAGCCATGTCCACACTGAGATACTCTGTAATATGTTCTTCTAAGAATGCTTCTGCTTTTTTTGTGAAGTCTTCAAAAGATGATGTCATCAATCTTCTCCAATCTATGTTTATTTCTCTAACTACTATTGTATACGTTTTCATAGAACATTACTATATTCTAAGTGAAATCAACAACCTCTTAAATTTTTATTGACAAAAATAGTCGCCAATCACAATACAGATAAGAATCCATAGAGTCTTATTTTGGGACATCTAAACTCAAAGTTGTATATTTATATTAGATAGAGTGCCATTGGACGATTAACGTCAAGGCATAATCTTCAAGTTTCATTTAAAGCTACAAAAAATCATTAACGTCTTGGGAGTGGTTTAGTCCCTTTTCTATATCAATAACTTTAACTCACTTTTTCATAATTTTACTTGACCACCCCCATTTTTAAGGGAATTGAAAACTGAGTTATATTTTAAAAGGAAACAGAGGTCTGTTTCCTTTTTTCTTACTTCAAACCATGACAAAAGGAAACCCTTTCGAGTTTCCTTTATCAAATATATCGTTGGAGGCAAAGTCCAATAATACTTTAGTTGAGTGGTTCAATCATGAAGCTCAATTGATAGCTATCTGCTGAGCTAACCAAGAATTCGTCATGAACTGGAGCACCCCATGAGTCGTCACCACCGACACCCATTTGAGCAGCAAGAACTTTAATCCATGTAGCATCAGATTGTTGCAATTCATATTGATGACGAGCATTTTCAATTTGTTCAGTACTGTTACGCAATGCACTGAATTCGAATGCCTTATTAAGTGCGGTGAATTTAAGACCATTATGGTTATCATCAGATACTGTAAATTCACGAGTACCATAGTGATTACCAGATTCTTGTGGCATTAGATATGGAGCAAATGTCTTTTCAACAGATGTTTCATATCGACCAAGATAGGCACCAGGAAGTTTATCAAGGTAGCTTTCTTCTGCACCGTATCCATAATAGCTTAGGTTTGTAAATTGTGAACCGATAGCAAATTCTAGACCAAATTCAGGGAAGTTTGGCAAACCTGCTTTACCTTCATAATCTGCAGTAACAAAGATTCTACCTTTGCTGTCAACTTGATAAGTTACCTTAACTTCGACATCAGACAAGCCAGGCAATTCATGAACATAAGTCACTTTAACAGAGTCATCTTCAATTTGAATTTGAGTATCTGTAACCTTACTATAGTTTCCAGCAACTTTCCAGCCTGCCATTTCGAATGGATATCCAGCACCACGATCGTTGTCGGTGTAAGCACGAGTAAAGTTAAGTTTAGGACCTTTCTCAATGAATTCAACACCGTTATACTTAGCAGATACTAGCGTATTTTGTGCACGTGAAAGCAAGATAGAGAAGTTTTGTCCTTGAATTCCGATGTTGAAGTCGCCTTCAACAACATTCAAAGGTGCTTTAACTGCTGTTTCAGTGCTAATCTTTTCAGCAACATATTGACCACGAACAATTTCATGTCCTTTTGGAGCCCATTCAGTTGCTTCATTCTGAACACAAACAACTTCATAAATTCGTTCAGCATTTGAAGTTCCAACAGCGAATTCTACTGTGAATGTTGCTTCTTCACCTGGTTTAACATCAAAGTGATATTCACTTTCGCTAACTTTTCTACCATCTTCGTAAACTCTAGCTAGGAAAGTATAAGCAGAAAGATCTTCAAAGACATTATCATTCTTGATAGTTACTGATTTTTCATCAACAGCAATCTTAATATTAGAGTAAAGATGTTTAACTGTTTGAAGTTTTGGAGTTAGGGTACGATCTGCGAAGACAATACCATTTCCACAAAATTCGTAGTCAGAAGGTCTATCATGCCAGTCACCACCATATGATAGGAATTCGCTACCATTTGGAAGTGGTTTGTAAATAGCTTGGTCAATGAAGTCCCAAATAAATCCACCTTGGTATTCTGGATATTTCTCTAAGTCAGTGTAGAGTTTCAATCCACCACCAGAATTACCCATTGTGTGCATGTATTCACATGAAATATAAGGTTTTTGAGGATTGTTAGTGAGGTATTCTTCAATATCAGCTGGTTTCGCATACATACGACTTTCGATGTCTGTAATGTAATCAAATTCACGACACCATGTAACACCTTCATAGTGAACTGGACGAGTATTGTCAACACTACGGAAGTAATCAGCCATGTCAGCAATATCTTTACCAGCATATGATTCATTACCACAAGACCAAATGATAACACTAGCATGGTTCTTATCACGTTGGAACATGTTATTGGCACGATCCAAACAAGCAGGCAACCATTCTGGTTCACTAGCTGGGATATTCCATGAAGGTTCGCTTAGACCAAGTTTTTGCCATGTACCGTGTGTTTCAAGGTTGGCTTCATCGATAACATAAAGTCCATATTCATCACACAATTCATACCAACGTGTTTGGTTAGGATAGTGAGAAGTACGAACAGCATTGATGTTATGTTGTTTCATCACTTTGATATCCCAAAGCATATCTTCTTCAGTGATACAACGTCCTGTTCTAGCGTTAAATTCGTGTCTGTTAACCCCTTTAAAGACAATTCTCTTACCATTCAAAAGCATGAGTGTATCTTTAATTTCAAAGTGTCTAAATCCAACTTTAACTGGAACGACTTCAACAACTTGGTCATCATCCAAAACATGAAGGGTCAAATTGTAAAGTTTAGGACTTTCAGCACTCCAAGGTTTGATTTTCAGATTTTCAAGACTTACAGATAGTTCACCGTCACCATTAACAGATGCATCACCTTCTGTAACGATGCCTTCATGATCTGAAAGAACATATTTAATTTTCTTATCTTCGTAATCTCCAACAGTCTTCAAATCAATATCCAATTGACCTGCTTTTGTTTGGTAATCATAATCTCCCTTAACAAAGAGATCTTGAACGTGAACTTTTGGAATAGCGTACAAGTAAACATCTCTGAAAATACCGTAAAGTCTCCAGAAGTCTTGGTCTTCCAACCAGCTTGCTGTAGAGTAACGATAAACAGCTACCGCCAACTTGTTATCACCTTCAACAAGGTAATCACTGATTTCAAATTCACTAGGTGTAAATGAATCTTCACTGTATCCTACGAAGTTACCATTGACCCATACAAAGATGGAAGTGGCAACCCCTTGGAATGAGATAAATACTTTTTTATCTTTTAAAGCATCATTCAAGGTAAAATGTTTAACGTATGATGCAACAGCATTTGATTCTTGAGGAACTTGAGGTGGACGAAGGAATTCTTTACCATCCCAAGGATATTGGGTATTCACATATTGTGGAGAACCAAAACCTTGAAGCTCTAAATGACCTGGTACATTGATGAAATTCAAATCAGTTTCATCAAATTCTGTTTTATAAAAGTCTTTTAAAACTTGATTTGTATTCTGAGCATAGTGAATTTTCCATTTTCCATTAAGAGATTGTCTTAACTTCATCTCCCCTTCAGAAAATTCTGCAAGAGATTCAAAATACTTATGATCTGAGTGAGCGTCAACAGTATTGACGCTAACAATCTTTGGATCGTTTAAGTAAGTTTGAATTTTTTCAGTCGTGTTCATAGATTATTCTCCTTTTTTGAAGGTAATAACTTCAGACAAAGCTTCTACCTTTTCTCCAACTTCTTGTTCAAGATGGAAAGCACTGAATTTTTCTGAATTGGTTACAGTGACAAGTACTGTGTCATCAAGACCGTTTTTCTCAATAATTGGTGACCAGAACTCAAGAAGTTTTTGTCCAACTTCAACACGATCACCTTGTTCTACGTAACTAATGAATCCTTCACCTTTAAGTTTAACTGTTCCGATACCAACGTGGATAAGAACAATGACACCATCTTCACTTTCAATACCAACTGCATGGCGAGTAGGAAGAACTTGACGAATGGTACCACTAATTGGTGCAAAGACAGCTCCATCAGTAGGTTTAATGGCGAAACCTTTACCCATGCTACCTGAAGCAAAGTGTTCATCATTAACACTTGAGAGGTCAACCAAATGGCCAGTTGTAGGGTTTACAAGAGATACGACGTTAGCTTTAACTTCATTTTCAGAAGTTGCTACGCTAAAGCGATGTTCCAATTCTTCAACAATTTCAGCGTGACGTGCTTCAGTCAAAGTGATTTTACGAGCAATAATGAAGGCTCCGATAAGCATTGCTGCTGCTGGGAAACCAAACATGCTAAGCTTAAAGATAGACTGTTGATGTGTTGTAATTGTTGATGCTGAGGCACCTGTTGTCATACCAGCAGCTACGGCAATTGTAGAAACAAGCCAGTTTGACATCGCACCACCAAGTTTATCAACAAGTGGACGAACTGACAAAGTAAGTGATTCATCACGGTGTCCCAATTTCCATTGACCATATTCTACTGAGTCAGAGATAATCATGAGGATAACAAGGAACACAAGAGGTTGTGGAATAAAGAAGAGTTCAGCAGCAGTCAAGATCATTGGAAGTGATGTTCCTGCAATACTAAAGATTCCGATACCACCGAGCATTACTGCAATACATCCATAGAACAAACGTTTACGGTTGAATTTACCAGCTAGGCTAGGGAAGAGTGAAACTGAAACCAAACCAACAACTGTATTCAATCCGTAAAGGATTGAATATTTCCCTGGATCACCAAGGATAAATGTGAAGTAAAAAAGTTGAAGAGCATTAAGTGTATTAATACCAAGACCATAGAACCAATATCCGAGAGACAACCACATCAATTGGTCGTTTTTACCAAGAACTTTAAAGACTTGTTTAAGGCTAGTTTTTTCTTTGTTATCACGAAGTTTTGACTCAACTTCACGTGTACCAATACCAACAGCAATTGATGTAATCACACCAATGAGAGCAACGATAAATGCAAACCAGAACCATCCAGATTTATCTCCAGAGCCACTACTGTTCGTCATAGAGAAGAACAAAACGATTGGCATGATGGCAACACCTACAATATTGGCACCAATAGTAGAACCAATACGGGCAAAAGTTGCCATTTTTTCACGTTCATGACTGTCAAGAGACAAGGCAGGAATCATTGACCAGAAACCGATATCTTTAATTGAGTAGAAGACATCCATTACAAGGTAGATAATTCCGAAAAGTACAAGGTACAAGAAAGGATTTGTTTTATTCAAACCACCTAAATCGGTGAAGAGAAGCAACAAGGCGATAGAACTGATGATACCACCACCAACTACCCATGGTTTGAATTTACCATACTTAGTATGAGTGTTATCAATCATGTTACCAATCAATGGATCGATAAATACTTCCAAGATACGCAAAATAGCGATGATGTTAGTAATTAATAGTACGTAGTGACTATTTTGCTTTGGATCACCTGTGTTAAACAAGTGAGTTGTCACAAACATGATAAAGTATGTTGACAACGTTGCATAGAAGACGTCGTTACCAAAAGCACCAGCTGAATAGGATAGACGAGACTTCATTTGACCTTTAGATTTTCCCATTACGAAAACCTCCTGTTAGTTGTTTTTTGAATACGCTTACATTATATAAGTATTAGTTTAAAGTGTCAATAGTTTTAGTGATTTTTTACTAAATTTTTACTAAAACATGATTATTTTGATGAATTAAAATATTGGAAACCGATTTCATAGCTTACACTATGACCCTCCTCCAAGATGATATCTCCAAAATCTGTATGATTAACGGCATCTGGGAGTGTTTGAGCTTCCATAGCTATAGCTTCTCGTCCTTTTGCAATTGTTCCTCGATCTCTCGCAAAGTAAATATTATCCTCTATAATATCCATAGTATAAATAACTAAACCATTTCTGTTAGAGAAGATTTCAATACCATCTCCGCTTTCTTTGTCATGCAAAATAGCTACTTTTTTCACATGATCACAAGTTTCCCCTCCAACTACAAAGGCATCATCAAAACCGTTATTTGCTTCAATTTGAGGTAGTAAGTCAGTTGTCTTTCTAAAGTCATAATTTGTTCCATCTACATTAATTTTTTGTCCTGTTGGAATTAACTCAGAATCCAACTCTAAACGATAGTCTGAATAGATTTGTAACTCATGACTTGATAAATCCTGTTTGTCACTAAGATTAAAGTAAACATGGTTTGTCGGATTAAAGACTGTTGACTCTGTAACATCGAAGGCTTCAAAGAGTATTGTTAAGCGGTTATTATTGTTAAGTCTATAACTAATAGAGACTGTAACATCACCAGGAAAGCCATCTACACTTGAATAAAGTCTTCTAACAAACTTTGTCTCAACATATTCATCATTCAGGTTTGTGACATAGTTCCAATTTTGAACCTGCATTCCTTTTGGACCACCATGTAAACAGTTTTCTCCCTCATTCTTAGGAAGACTATAAAGAACCATATTATGAGTATACGAAGCTTTCCCAATTCTTCCAGCAACCCTACCAATGGACTGGCAGGCACATAAGTTATTCTTATAGTAATCCTCGTAATCACTGAAGCCAAGTACTATATTTTTAAGAGCACCGGTTTCCGTTGGAACCAAAAACTCCTGAAGTGTAGCACCTGTTGTGAGTGTAGAAATGACAACACCATTATTATTTTCCATTGAAATTTTACTGACATCGCCTGAATCAACTTTTCCAATAATTTCGCAGCTTATTTTCATATTTTTTCCTCAAAAAACAAAGAGTACAATAATTATATATACTCTTTGACCCTTTGTTTATTATTTTAATTATCCTCGATCATCGTACCCTTTTGGATGGCTAGAATGCCATGCCCAAGCACTTGCGATGATTTTTTCGATGTTATCAAATTGTGGTTTCCATCCAAGAACTGTACGTGCTTTTTCAGATGAAGCAATCAATGTATCAGGATCACCAGGACGACGATCAGCCTTCTCAGCTGGAATTTCTTTACCAGTTACCTTACGAGCGGCTTCAAGAATTTGAAGGTTTGAGAAACCTGTTGATGAACCTAAGTTAAAGGCTGTAGATTCATTACCTTTACGAAGATATTCAACAGCAAGGAGGTGAGCATCAGCCAAGTCAAATGGGTGAACGTAGTCACGAACATTTGTACCATCAGGAGTATTGTAGTCATCCCCAAAGATCATGATTTTTTCACGAACACCTTGAGCTACTTGAAGAATAATCGGTAGAAGGTGAGTTTCTGGACCGTGATCTTCACCAATAGAACCATCAGGTTTTGCACCAGCAACGTTGAAGTAACGAAGGGGGACATATTTAATACCATAAGCTTTATCAGACCACTTCATGATAGTTTCCATCATCAACTTACTTTCACCGTATGGGTTGATAGGTTTTTGTGGTGTTGTTTCAAGAATTGGAATTTCTTCTGGAATTCCGTAAGTTGCTGCTGTTGATGAGAAGACAATGTATTTAACACCGCATTCGTTCATAACTTCAAGCAATTTAACCATTCCAGCTGTATTGTTATCAAAATATTTGAGTGGTTTTTCCATTGATTCACCAACCAATGAATAGGCCGCAAAGTGAATAACGGCATCAACATCAGGATTTTCTTTGAAGACCTTTCTCATAAAATCTTGATCAGAGAGATCGCCTTGGTAGAAAATAGCATCTGGATGTACGGCAGCACGGTGACCGGTTACCAAACTATCTACTACTACTACTTTTTCTTGACCTTTTTCAACTAAGCGATCAACCATGTGAGAACCGATATAACCAGCTCCACCTAATACTAAAATTGCCATTTCTTATCTCCTTTCTTCAGAAAAAACAATTAATCAGCTAAATTTACAAAATCTACAAATGCTTTAAACTGATCTAAGCCTTCACTATTAGTCTTATAAACACCTGCATCTTCTAGTACACGAGCAAAGATATCTGCAACAGATTGTCGAACAACTTCTGTCACTTCCTCAGCCGTAACATTCGGATTTTGAGCTTTGAGTTCATCTGCCCATTCTTGGTGAATTGGAGCAACTTGGTTACCTTGACCTAATAGATAATCTTCAACATCTTTAAGTTCTGTTTTCAAACGAGGAGGAAGAATGGCCAATCCCATAACTTCAATCAAACCAATGTTTTCTTTCTTAATATGTTGAACATCTTTATGTGGGTGGTAGATACCGTCTGGATGTTCTTCAGAAGTTTGATTGTCACGAAGAACCAAATCCAATTCAAATTTGCCGTCTTTTCTACGAGCAATTGGGGTAATGGTGTGGTGAGGTTGTCCATCAGACTCAGCCAAGACACCAGCTTTTTCGTCTGAATAACCACGCCAACAATTTAAAATTTTGGTTGCAAGAGCAATAAGTCTTTCCTTATCTTCACTTCTTAAACGAAGAACTGACATAGGCCAATTAACGATACCAGCCTCAACATCAGAGTAACCATCAAAACTAACTTTTTCTTTAATGCCTGCTACTTCCATTGGGAAGGTATGGCGACCACCTTGATAGTGTTCATGTGTAAGAATCGAACCACCTACAATTGGAAGATCGGCATTTGAACCTGCGAAGTAACCAGGAAATGCTTCAACAATTGATAGGAGACGACCAAACGTCAATGGACTGATGTGCATTGGTTCGTGCTTACTATAAAAGAAGATAGAATGTTCATTAAAGTAAGCATATGGTGAATATTGGAAGCCCCAGTCATTTCCTTCCATTTGGAAACGAATAACACGATGATTACTACGTGCTGGGTGATTGATGCGACCAAGATAACCTTCATTTTCCATACAAAGTTGGCATTTTGGATAATCAGAAGCTACCGCATTTTTAGCAGCAGCGATGGCTTTTGGATCTTTTTCCGGTTTCGAAAGGTTAATCGTAATTTCCAAGTCACCGTATTTAGTAGGTGCTTTATAAGCAATATTTTGTGCAATGGCTTTGACTTTCACATAATCATTTCGTTTACTTTGTGCATAAAAGTCAGCAATTGCTTGCTCTGGGTCAGATTTATAAGTATCCCAGAAGTTACGATTGACAAGGCTAGGGCTTGGTGTAATCAAGTCCATGAGTTGAGCACCGATGATATCTTGTTCTTCATTAAGTTCACCTACAGAACCAGCTTTAACACCTGCTTGAAGCAACTGGTCTTTAAGGTCAATCAACTCAGAGCTATCTGTTTCAACATCAGCAACTCCTTCTCCAACCAAAGCAAAAACTTTGTTTGTCAAATAGATACGGTCCAATTCCTCATAATCACTATTTTCAATAACCAGAGTTACAAAAGTGTTTACTAAATTTTCAGCCATAATCTCTACTTCTTTCTCATTAATCAAGTACTCGTGAACCGCCAGCTACTTCAGCAATATAGAAGCTTGGTGCATAACCAACGACTTCTTCATAACGTTGACCAACTGCTTTTTTGAAATCTTCAACTTTATCTTTGTTTACAAGTGCGATGGCACATCCACCAAAGCCCGCTCCTGTCATACGAGCTCCAAGAACACCTTCTTGTTCCCATGCTGTGTGTGCCAAAGTATCAAGTTCAAGACCTGTAACTTCGTAATCATGTTCCAATGACACGTGAGAAGCATTCATAAGACGACCAAAGCCTTCCAAATCTCCTGATTCAAGAGCTTTACGGGCTTGAAGTGTACGTTGATTTTCAAGAACTGCGTGACGGGCACGTTTGATACGGTTTTCGTCTTTAATCAAGTAGCTGTATGCATCGAATGTCCAGAGGTCCAATTCACCAAGTGTTTGGATATCAAGTTTTTCTTGGAGTTCAGATACTGCTGTTTCACATTCAGCACGACGTTCATTGTATTTAGAATCAGCCAATTCACGACGTTTGTTAGTGTTCATGATAACAACAACATTGTCTTTTAGGTCAAGTGGTACCAAGTCATACTCTAAAGTATTTGTATCCAAGTAAATCGCACGTTGATCAGCTCCCATACCAATAGCGAATTGGTCCATGATACCAGAGTTAACGCCGATAAAGTCATTTTCAGTTTGCTTACCGATTTTAACCAAGTCAAGGCGTTCCAATTTAAGGTCATAAAGTTTTTCAGCAATAACACCAATCAATAATTCCAAAGATGATGATGATGACAAGCCTGATCCATTTGGAATGTTACCATAGATGTAAATATCCATACCTGAATCAATCGTATGACCAGCTTCTTGCAAGAAATGAAGAACACCTTTTGGATAGTTTGTCCAGTTGTGTTCTTTTTCAAAACGAAGATTTTCAAGTGGAACTTCGATGATTCCCTTATCTTCAAAGTTACCTGAGAAGAAACGCAAAACTTTGTCATCACGTTTACGGGCCGCTCCGTAAGTACCTAAGGTAATAGCTGCTGGGAACACATGTCCACCGTTGTAGTCAGTGTGTTCACCAATCAAATTAATACGACCTGGAGAAAAGAAAGTATGTTCTGCTTCTACACCAAAAACTTCTTTAAACTTTCCTCTTAACTGTGATGTCTTCATAGGATGTACCTCACTTATTCTTTTTTACACTAACAGTGTAACCCCTTTCACAAGGAAAATCAATATTTTTACTGTTTTTTTAGTAAAAAATAGGTAAAATTTTAGAAATTATGATATACTTTGGATGAAAGGAGAACAATATGGCTACATTAAAAGATATCGCAAAATTGGCTGATGTATCAATCGCAACTGTTTCACGTGTTCTCAACCAAGATGAAAACCTCTCCGTTACTGAAGAAACCAGGCACCGTATTTTAACTGCGGCAGATGAAATCGGATATACCAAACATAAGAAAATCGGAAACTTGAAAAAAGAAAAACATCAAGTGGCAATTATCCAATGGGTAAGTGAGGAAGATGAGTTAGACGATCTCTACTACTACAACATTCGGCTTGGAATTGAAACAAGAGCCCATGAGCTAGACTACGAGATGCTTCGTTATTTCAATGACATTCCTTTTAGTCTCGCTGAAGAAGTCATAGGTATACTTTGTATCGGAAAGTTTAGTCGTGAACAGATTACTGAATTGGAATCATTGGGTAGATTACTGGTCTTTGTAGATAGTGATACCCTACTTCAGGGACATCCTTGTGTGACAACTGACTTTGAAAATGCTGTTCAAACGGCACTAAGTTATCTCACTGAGCAAGGGTGTAAGAGCATCGGTCTTTTAACAGGGCAAGAAAAAACAACGGATTCAACTGAAATCGTTCCGGAGCCTCGTTTACGTTCTTATCGTAACTACTGTATTGAAAAGAGCATCTATGACCCTCTTTTGATTCTTTCAGGTAATTTTACAGTTCAATCTGGCTATGACCTTTTAGCCTCTAAAATAGTAAGTGGTACACCCCTACCAGATGCCTACTTTGCTGCTAGTGATAGTCTGGCTATCGGTGCTCTTAGAGCCCTTCAGGAAAATGGCATTAATGTCCCAGAAGATATCCAGATTATCTCCTTTAATGACACCAGTCTAGCCAAACAAGTTTATCCGCCACTTTCTAGTGTCACTGTCTACACCGAAGAAATGGGACGAACTGCCATGGATGTCCTCAATAAACAAGTCTTGGCTCCAAGAGAAATCCCGACACTTACTATGTTGGGCACTAAACTGACTCTGAGAGAAAGTACGAAATAACAACTATTTAATAGATAAAAAGTGGTCGCCAACAGTTAGTTGACAACCACTTTTCTTTTTATTTCACTTTCACACAAATAGCATCCCAGGCTTGGAGTTTGCCTTGGTCTTTAATTGGCTCTAATTCGGTATTTGCAATGACAACTTCTGCTCTTTCGAAATCATAACAGAAGTCTTGTTCTTGGTCTGATAGGTTGACTACAACCAGATAACTGCTATCTTTGGTTTTCCGAATATAAGCAAAGACTTTGTCAGCAGTCTCTAAAAGTTCAAAGTCAGCATCAATTAGCCAATCCTGTGTTTTACGAAGCTCAACCAGTTTCTGATAGGTATAGAAAATCGAATCTGGATTGGCCAGGGCTGATTCAACATTTATGTCCTTATAGTTTGGATTAACAGGTAACCAAGTCTTATCCGATCTGCTAAATCCAGCATTTTTAGACGTATCCCATTGCATTGGTGTTCGAGCATTGTCACGACCCACCTGGCGGATTTGGTCCATGATAACTTCTATCGATGCCCCTTTTTCGAGAGCTTCTTTGGCATAGTTGAGAGATTCAATGTCATTCAATTCTTCCAAAGTTCTAAAAGGATAATTGGTCATGCCGATTTCTTCACCTTGATAAATGTAAGGTGTTCCTCTCATCAGATGAAGGAGGATAGCCAAGGCCTTGGCTGACTTCTCACGATAGACACCAGTATCTCCCCACATTGAGAGAATACGAGGCAGATCATGGTTATTCCAAAAAAGTGAGTTCCACCCTTGTCCCAACTCTAACTCGGTTTGCCATTTATTAAAAATAGCCTTAAGTGCTGAAACATCCAACTCCTTCTCATACTCCCATTTAGGGCTATCTGGCTTATGCTGAAGTCCAATATGTTCAAACTGGAAAACCATGGAAAGTTCTTGATTATCTGGATTTGAATACTGTTTAGCAATTTCAGGTGTTGCTCCCCAGGTTTCACCAACGGTTAGAAGGTCGTGCTTTCCAAAGCTTGCCTGGTTCATCTCCTTGATATAATCGTGAAGTTTTGGACCGTTTGTATCAATCAGTTGATCTGGGATCTTACCAATCATATCAATCACATCCATGCGGAAACCACCGATTCCCTTATCAATCCAGAAATTCATCATGTCATAAACTTTCTGGCGCAACTGTGGATTTTCCCAGTTGAGGTCTGGCTGTTTCTTACTAAAGAAATGCAGATAATATTGCCCTGAGGTCTCATCATATTCCCAAGCGGAGCCACTAAAGATAGACACTAACTCATTAGGTTTGTCTCGCCAGATGTAGAAATCTCGTTCAAGACTTTCTGGATTTTCACGCGCTTCGATGAACCATGCATGCTCATCAGACGTATGGTTAACCACCAAGTCCATAACAATTTGAATATCACGCTTCTTGGCTTCCGCCAAAAGCTCATCCATGTCACTCATATCCCCAAAAATATCCGCAATAGCCTCATAGTTAGCAATATCATAACCATTGTCGTCCATTGGACTGTCATAGACAGGCGAAAGCCATAGGGCTGTTATTCCAAGCTTTTGCAAGTAGTCTAACTTACTGGTAATCCCCTTGAGGTCACCGATGCCATCACCGTTGGAATCCATGAACGACTTGGGGTAAATTTGATAAATCGTAGCTTTATGCCACCAATGTTTTTGCATGATTCTACTCCTCGTAGTTATTATTATCGTGAGTCTGATAGTTCTATTTTACGTTTTTCTAGAAGTTATGCAAGCGTTTTCTTTTTGTTGTTTAAAACATTTCAATGACCTATACTCCAGACTCCTTAAACTTTTGGTAATATTGAAAAATAATAGAGTTGAAATGTAAGGTTAGCCTTTGCTTATTTTAACAATACAAAAAAAACGATGGTTAATACCTTAACCATCGCTTTTTACTTTTTGGGCAAGACCATAACAAAGCGCCTCCCCGTAGAACTTTCTTCAAATCTATAGCTAAGTTCCTCATGCTCTAAAAGGTATTTGACCACAAAAAGGCCTAATCCTCCTTCTTTCTTAGACTGAGCTTTAGTTGAAATATTTTCTTTAGATACACTCGTATTTTCAATGACAAAATCAGTTCCTTCATTTTCTAAACCTATTCGAATCACTCCACCCTTATCAGAATGCTTGACTGTATTACTGATGATATTTGAGAGAACCAATTTCAAAATAGGTAAATTCATGAAAATACTAGTTGCCGGAAGATAATTGTCAATTGATAGGGAGCGATTCTCAACCAACACTTGATTTTGAGTGAGTATCCGATTTACCACATCATCTAACTGAATCCACTCCTTATCACCACCTAATTCTTGAACAGAAGATAAAGACAGGATCTCTAGGACAATCTGGTTCATCTCATCGACGATGTCAAGAGAAACTAATAGGTAGCGGTCCCGATCCTTGTAGCGACCAATTTTATCTCGCATATTTTCTAGGATAATCTTCAAGCTGGCCAGAGGCGTCTTGAGCTCATGCGAAGCTCCCCGTAGGAATTCGACCTTCATCTGCTCCAACTTCAGATTTTCCTGTTTCTGCTGCTCTAGATTGTCGATCACCTCTAAAAGATGGTGATAGAGATCGTTAATCTGTTGCTTGAGGACGCCGATCTCATCCTGCGAATGGATGGGAAGACTGGCTGTCCGATCCAGCCGCTTCATCCGCTTGGTCATCTGCTTGATTTCAAGGATCGGAGCGGAAATCAAGCGGGCATAGAGATAGGAGGCAATTAGCGATAGAACAAAGGAAGCAAGGAGACTATAGGGAAGAAAGCCCAGACTGATGTCCCGCGCTTCCTTTTGCGAATCGACGGTCGCTAAGAATTGCAAGGTTAAGTCTTTCCCTTCCTTGGTCTGAATCTTTCGCTCTTCAATAACCACCGAATTATTTTGGCTTTCAGGGTTCACGAGCAGGTCATCCTTTACCTCTATGGCATTTTGTTTTTGCTTTCCTTTGATAGACACCTTGATATCATTGGTCTTGGAATAAAGGTCGATGACCGACTCAATGGTCCCTTCTTCCTGACCCTGGAAACTCTTGGCCAGTGCTTGCGATTTCTTCAAAATCGTCTGGCGCTGGGACTCGATATAGCTCGATGGAAAAATAAAGTAAACCGAAGCATGGAGAAGGATAACTAAGCTACTAAAACATACTAAGATTAGTAGTGAGGAAATCTCCGACGGGAGAAAGTACTCACTACTTTTTTCGTTATGTTAAAGTAG
>NZ_JACLQL010000030.1:0-1146 GCF_016648635.1 Streptococcus sp. 21.1
TTTCTTGCTTGTGATTTCAGCAGTCTTATCATTACTCAAATCAAAGGTTGGTGTTTGGGTTTGAGGAACGTTTTGAATATCCGCAGAAACCTTGTCTGTAGGAGTCACTGTAATTGGTGTTACTGATGGTGTGTAAGTCGCTGAAGCTTTTGTTCCGTTCTTGTCTTCACGAATGACTGTAACCGCTGGTGCTGTTCCTGTAAAACTTGGTTCTGGAACAAATGTAACAGTACCGTCTGCTGCTACTGTGTAGGCACCAACGCCATCAACTGTCTTCGTAGTTGAGCCATCATCAAATGTTGCTGGAACATCATCGTTCATTGGCACACGGCTATCGCCTTCAGTAAATACAGGTTTACCAGTTTGTGTAGCACCTTGAACATCTGTTGATTCAGCTGGTGTTGCAGTTGGCGTTACCGGTGTTACTGTTGGTGTGTAAGTTGCTGAGGCTTTTGTGCCGTTCATGTCTTCACGGACAACAGTCACTGCTGGTGCAGTTCCAACGAATGATTTTTCTGGAACGAAGGTTACTGTTCCATCTGCTGCTACTGTGTAAGTACCAACACCGTCAACTGTCTTAGTGGTTGAGCCATCATCGAAGGTTGCTGGAACAGCTTCATTAATCGCTACTGTTTTCTCAACGCCATCTACTGTTACAGTTCCGCCCTTAAATTCAGGTTTACCAGTTTGCGTTGCACCTTGGATATCTTCTGTTTCAGCTGGTGTTGCTGTCGGTGTTACTGGAACGATTTCAGGTGTGTATGTTGTATCCACCTTGATACCGTTTGAACTTTCCGCTTGAACCTTGGCTGGAGTTACCACACCAGTGTATGATTTGTCAGTCGGTGTGAAAGTTACTTGACCAGTGGCTGAATCAATTGAGTAAGTACCAATTTCAGTTGTACCATCAGCGGCATAAGCTGGTGTGCTTGAAACTTCGTTACCTTCTTTATCCAAGAGTGTGTAGCTACTATCTTTGATCGTAATAGCTTTATCTTCACCATTCACTTGAACAGTTGTTCCTGCAAAAGTTGGTGTCCCTGTTTGCGTTGCACCTTGAACATCTTTAGAAGTTGCAGGGTTTGCAGTTGGAACTGCTGGCACAACAGTTGGTGTGTAGGTCGCATCTGAAGTAATGGTTGCAGT
>NZ_JACLQL010000004.1:0-171177 GCF_016648635.1 Streptococcus sp. 21.1
ATTCTTGTAAATTGACAGGTTATAATTTCTTCTATCATAACCCTGCACTTGGTTTCTTATTCAGTTCTCAAAGGTCTTTGCCTCTCTTAAGACAACTCCTATATTCTAGCAAATCTAGAATAACTTGTCAACACTTTTTTGAAGTTTTTTTACTTCTCGTGTTCGCCGCCCCTTCCGAAACAGCTTATTTATAATATCATCTCTGACTTATTTTGTCAATAACTTTTTTAAAGTTTTGGAACCTTTTCAAGTTTGTGGCAAGTCTGTTAAGACAACTTTTATATCCTATCACCCAAATCAATACTTGTCAATAGGTTTTTTCAAAAAAAAAAAAAATAAAGCAGTACAATTATGTACTGCTAAATAAATTATTTAAAAATTTCTTTTACTTGCATTATAACCATATTTTTCAATGAAATCTTGGCGAAACTCAAGTAAATTGTCATCTATAATAGCTTGTCGTACCTTGGCCATTAAATTTACCAAGAAGTAGAGATTATGATAACTAGTCAGACGAATTCCAAATGTTTCATCTGCCTTCAACAAATGTCTCACATAAGCACGTGTGTAATTCTTACATGTATAACAATCACACTCAGGATCTATTGGACTAAAATCTTCTGCATACGCCGCATTTTTTACCACGAGACGCCCTTGACTCGTCATACAAGTTCCGTTACGAGCAATTCGAGTTGGAAGAACACAATCATACATATCAACGCCACGGATAACACCGTCAATCAAACTATCTGGTGCTCCTACTCCCATGAGATAACGTGGCTTATTTTCAGGTAGTAGAGGTACAGTAAAGTCTAGTACGGCATTCATCTCTTCATGAGTTTCTCCAACCGCAAGACCTCCAATTGAATAACCTGGAAAATCCATAGAAACCAAATCCTGTGCAGATTGTCTACGAAGGTCTTCAAAACCTGCTCCCTGCACAATTCCAAATAGGCCTTGATCATGTGGACGACGGTGTGCTTTTAGCCCTCGTTCTGCCCAACGACTTGTCCGTTCAATAGAATTTTTCACATAATCGTATGGTTGGTAAAATTGAGGACATTCGTCAAAGCTCATCATAATATCTGAACCGAGATTGTTCTGAATCGAGATCGCTTTTTCAGGAGATAAAAACATCTTACTTCCATTAAGGTGATTTTTAAATGTTACACCTTCTTCAGAAATATTGCGTTTTTCTGCCAATGAATAAACTTGGAAACCACCGCTATCTGTAAGAATCGCTTGATCCCAATTCATGAATTTATGGAGTCCTCCAGCTTTAGCAACGAGCTCATCACCAGGTCTTAGCCATAAATGATAGGTATTGGCCAAAATAATTCCTGAACCCATCTGTTTTAATTCTTCAGGGGATTGCGTTTTTACTGTAGCTTGGGTGCCTACAGGCATAAACATCGGCGTTGGAAAAGTTCCATGAGGCGTGATAATTTCCCCCAGGCGTGCTCCTGTGTGTTTTTCTTTCTTTATAAGACGATATTTAATAGGAAAATCAGTCATTTATACTCCTTACATTAGGAAAAACAGTCCTAAGTATTTTTTAGTCAGTGGTCATTATCCACAACCGCTTTAGTTTATCAAAAATTACAAGAATTGTCAGCTCTATATTTTCAAACTCTCGATGAATACCATCAAACACCAACACTAACATTCATAGCAAACAAAAAAACAACAGTCTCGAGCACTGTTGCTTTCAATAATGTCTTAAGCTGAAAGAACTTTACGTCCTTTACGACGACGAGCTGCAAGAACACGACGTCCATTTTTAGTTGACATACGGTGACGGAATCCGTGTTTACGTTGACGACGGATTTTACTTGGTTGATAAGTACGTTTCACGTTGAATACCTCCTGATAGATTTTCGTATTCGTTTAGCCGGCTATTTTTGATCAGTTACTAAACATACCATACTATTTTATAGCAATAGCTTAATCTTGTCAAGAATTACTTAGATATTAATTTCATTATATCTTTGAAACCCGAAGGCTAGTGATAATTGTAGTCTACAACGCAACCCCATAGCATCGCTTACTCATAACCTTCTTGCTAGTTTAGCTATTTTCTTGAGCACCTCTTTTCGCTTATGGTCACCCATATACTCAACAGGTGAAATCTGGGTAACTTTGACCGATTTAATACCACAAGGTTTTAGGACTTGAAATTTTAGAACTTTGCTGTAATCTTGAACTAAAGGTAGAACTATCTTTGGTGTATTGTGGGTTGTAATAATCCAAGCTTTCCCAGTCAGTTTACCATCCAATCCACGGGGTGTATTTTCATAGGCAAAATTAGCAGCAAAGACGCGTTCAATAAATCCTTTCAAGATAGCCGGCATTCCACTCCACCAAATTGGAAAAATAAAAATCAACTGATCTGCCCAAATTATTAAATCTCGATAGTCTTTCATAGCTACATCGTGCGCTAGGTCTCTTCTCCTATGCGTTGTATCAAAGCGTAAAACAGGATCGAACCGCTCTTTATACAAATCTAGAACCTTTAACTCATGTTTAGACGATAAATTCTCCTTGACTGTCTCTAGTATAGAGGCGTTGTAGCTCTTAGAGTTTGGATGCGCGTAGATAATTAAGATTTTCATTGTTTCGCTCCTTTAACGTAGATGTCTAACATAGTACTAACAGTCTCTTCAATAGTGTTACTATTGAAATTATCACCAATAGGACTCCTTACCAAAACAGCTAATCCAGTAATAAAACTCCAGATATGAACTAATATTTCTGTCTCACTACCAGAAATGTTCATTTCACTTTTTAGCTTCAAAACCACACTCTTAAAGTGCTCAAATCCTGGTAAATGGGCATTAACAGAGATACTGTTCTGGGTTAGTTCCATATAATTGAAAGGAAACTTAATAAATAAGGCCTCAAAACTGTTTGTTTCTTTTTGAGCAAATTCCACAAAATTATACCCCATTAATACTAATTGATCCCTTACATCAAGAGAAGAGTCTATTCCTTGTGTCAGATATTTCAAAAAGATCTCAGATAAACGCTCTAAAACTACCTGAAGATATACACCCTTATTTTCAAAGTGCTTATAGGGTGCTCCATGGGTGATTCCGCATTTTTGAGCCACCGTTCGGATAGATAGTTGATCGATCCCTCTTATTCTTATCTCCTCAATTCCAGTTGTGATTAACTTTTCCTTCAATTCAGCAGTATTACGTTTCATTTTGACTCCTATTTACATATAAGTATACACTGTCTACTTTAAATTGTCAAAAAAAAACTAGCCTTCAAATAAGACTAGTTTCTGTAAACAATAACGCTATTCTAATTATACTTTTGTCACAACAACGTAACGATTAGGATCGTCCCCTTCCGAGTGACTTTCAACCCCTTCAATTTGAGAAAGTGCCTTATGGATAATTTTTCGTTCGCTATTCGTCATTGGATCCATAACATACTCTCGGCCTGTTTCTTTTACTTTAGCTGCCGTTTTTTCTGCTAAATCAATCAGAGTCTCTGTGCGTTGCTCCAAATAATCACGAACATTAAGAACAACACTAAAGCGTTTAGAATGACGATCGTGCAAATAATTTTGCGCTAAAAGTTGTAAAGACTTGAGAACCTTGCCATGATAACCGATAACACGACCAGGCTGGTCTGTTTCAATCTGAATGATAATATTGCGACGATTGTGACTAACCTCTAGGCTAGCATCAACATCCATTTCATAGATAATTTTTTCGAGATAAGATAAAACATCATCTGCAGCAGCTTGAATATCTTCTAAATTATTTTCAGAAGAATCATCTGAACTAAACTCAGATGCCACAAAATCACTGAAATCTCCTTCTGGAGTTTCCAGAGTCTGAACTTTAGCGATCGATTCTAGTTGAGGTTCAAGCGAACTTGCCATAAATTCTGTAGCATCCTCTTCTGATGACTCACGTTTAACAGATAGAGGAATAATTGTTGCCTTTGGTTGCTCCTGTTTCTTATCTAGCAGCTCTTCACCAAGGTGCTCTGTAGACACTGGTTGCTTTAAGTTTTCTTGTGCAATTTCCTTATTATCTGAAACCGTAACGAGTTTTGTCACTTTATTGAAAGCAATCGTTTCGTCTTTTGGACTTGCGACAGAATCGTCGAATTGTTTTATAGCATCAGGAGCCACTTTAACGGTGTTTTGATCTGCTTCATGAGCTATCTTTTCATTTATTGGTTCAACGCTAACTCGAGCTGGCTTCTTTCCGAACCCTAAAAAACCTTTTTTCTCACGAGAAATCACCTTAATATGAGCCCTCATACGGGGTAAATTAAGATCTTTCAAACCTTTTTCAATAGCTTGTTCGACTGTTCGTCCAGAATAGACAACCATAATAAGCCTCCTTATTTACGTTTATGCGCCTTTTTCTTGGCACGACGAATCTTAGCTTTACGTTCTTTTTCTTCCGCTTCCAAACGATTACGTTCTTCGATGATTTTAAACGGATTATTAAAAACCAAAATCTGAATAACTTGGAAGGCGTTTGAAACCGCCCAATAAAGTGCTACCCCTGAAGAAATCTGAGTTCCAAACCAGAAAATAAAGATTGGAAGCATGATATTCATAACAAGAAGCATTGCACTACGATCTTTAGCTGCCTTATTGGTCAACCAAGTTGAAAGGAAGGTGAAAGCAGCCGCCAAAATCGGAAGAATAAAGTAAGGGTCTTTCTGACCTAGGTCAACCCAGAGGAATGTTCCTTCTCGCAATTCTGGCACTCGCGTGAGTGCTCCATAAAGAGCCATCAAAATAGGAAATTGAATCAAGAGAGGAACAAAGCTTGCGTAAGGATTTACACCATGCTCTTTATAAAGATCTTGTTGTGCATAAGCAAGAGCTTCACGATTCTCGCGTCCAGGATACTCACTCTGCAAGCGACGTAACTCTGGCTGCAACTCTTGTAGTTCACGGCTTGACTTAATTTGGCGATTATAAAGAGGAATCATTACCGCACGAATTAAGATCGTGAAAATGATAATCCCTAATCCAATGGAACCTCCGAATGAGAGCCCTTGAATAGCCTTCCCAAACATTAAAATGAGACGTTCCCAAAGGCCTGTAGAATGACTTGTAACATCACTTCGTCCACATGCGGACAAAAGTAAGAGAACTCCTGCACCTAAAACAGATAAATTAAGTTTTTTCTTCACTAAAAACTCCTTTTTAATACGATAAAGAACTGCTTGCTTCCATTCATTAAGACTATCTCAAAAATCAGGAATGATCTTAGTTTATCCTACAATATAAAGAAGCAAAATAATTTTCTAGTCCTTATATAACTTTGCTATTTTTAAGACATGAACGAGATTGCTATAAATGTCTTGATAACTTAAGTCTTCGACACCTTTACGAGCAATAACGACAAAATCTTGATGTTCTAACTGAGATGACATGTCCATCAGTGCATGTCGTAGACGACGTTTTACCCGATTCCGAGTAACCGCATTACCAAGACGCTTACTGACCGACAAACCTACTCTAAAATGAGGCAGATCACGATTCAGACTGTAGACAACAAATTTTCGATTAGCAACACTGTGTCCCGCATCAAATAATGCTTTAAAGTCTTTCTCTTTCTTAACGCGATAAGATTTTTTCAAAATGCGACTCCAAACTCAAAATTAGTACTATTATATCATAAATAGCAAAAAAGCCCAAAACCTTATGGTTAGGGCCTTAGAGACTTATTTTTTTAGAGCTTTTTGAGCTTCTTTGATTTGCCATTTAACCTGGTCAAAACCAGTTCCACCAAGGGAATGACGACGTTCAACAGCTGTATGAGATTTAAGCGTCTCATAGATGTCCTCTTCAATTAAATCTGAAACTCCTTGATAACGTTCGAGAGGAACATCCTGAAGATAATAACCAGCTTTGGTACACTCAAGGACAAGTTTTCCAACAATCTCATGTGCTTCACGGAATGGAAGTCCTTTAGACGCAAGATAATCAGCCAACTCTGTAGCATTTGAAAAATCTTTCTCTGTTGATTCTGCCATATGCTTGTCGTTAACAGTCATTGTATTGAGCATACCTGCGAGAATATCAATAGCAACAGTAATCGTTTCTACCGTATCAAACATACCTTCTTTATCTTCTTGGAGATCTTTATTGTAGGCTAAAGGTAATGACTTCATCACAGTCAATAATCCAATCAGATTGCCATAGACACGACCTGATTTTCCACGAATTAGTTCTGCCATATCTGGGTTTTTCTTTTGAGGCATAATGGAAGAGCCTGTTGAAAAAGTATCTGATAGAGTCACAAACTTAAACTCGTTAGAACACCAGTTAATGATTTCTTCACAAATACGTGTCATATGCATCATTAGAATACTTGAGTTTGACAAGAATTCGAGAATAAAGTCACGATCAGAAACAGCATCCAAGGAATTGCTATATGGCTTTGCGAAGCCCATTAAGTCAGATGTCATATTACGATCAATTGGGAAAGTTGTTCCTGCCAGTGCAGCAGCTCCAAGTGGAGAAATATCCGTATGCTTGATATTAAATTCAAAACGTTCGGCATCACGTGTAAACATGTTGTAATAAGCCATCAAGTGGTGACCAAAAGAAATCGGTTGTGCATGCTGCAAGTGGGTGTAGCCTGGCATAATTGTGTAGGTATGTTTGTCTGCTAGGTTGACTAAAGTACCACGTAAATTATCAAGCTTCTCAATAACTTCCACTAATTTAGCTTTCAGATACAAGTGCATATCCGTTGCCACTTGGTCGTTACGTGAACGTGCTGTATGAAGTTTTCCTGCTACTGGTCCAATTTTAGCTGTTAAAAGGCTCTCCATATTCATATGAATATCTTCATTGGAAACATCGAATTCTAGTTTACCAGCCTTATATTCCTCAAGCAGCTCTTCCAAGCCCTGTTTAATTTGTAAAGCTTCCTCTTTAGTAATAATTCCTGTCTCACCAAGCATAGTGACATGGGCAATAGACCCTTTAAGGTCAAACTCTGCCATCTTTTGGTCAAAGGAGATTGAAGCACCAAATTCTTCTACCCATTTTTCAAGACTAGCTTCGAACCGACCGCCCCATAGTTTATGATTTTCTGCCATAGTTTTATTTTGAAGATTTCCCTACACTGAGATAATCTTCCATCCTTTCTTAATACTTATAACAAGCAACGACCTCTTAGGTCACAATAACTTAAATGAAAAAAGCTAGATAGTATTTGTCTAGCTTAATTTGTCTCTCTGGACACTTGTTTTCCTAAATCTCGATCTCTGTCGTAGTTTATTTAGGCTCGTGACGCCTCTCAGAACGCCTTAACGATAATAATATAAGTTATAAGAAAAGAGTATCAGATGTGGCTCCCTGTCCACTTTTATCTGATATTAAGAATTTTCCTTCTCATATCCTGCTTTTCTTATGAAATCTGTCATTAATTGTCAAACGGATGGTTAACTTGAGAATTTACCTGTGTTGGAAGCCCCCAAAGCTTGATAAATCCAATCGCAGCATCCTGATCAAAGCTGTCCGCTGATGTGTAAGTAGCCAAGTTTTCATCATACAATGAATTAGCTGATTGACGTGCTACTACTTGAGCATGCCCTTTGTAAAGTTTTACTTTAGCGATACCATTAACAACTTTTTGTGTTTCCTTAATATAAGCAATGATAGCTTCTGTTGCCGGACTAAACCACAAAGCATTGTAGATAAGGTTTGACAATTCATTTTCAAGAATTGGTTTGAAATGAGAAACTTCACGTACCAAAGTTAGGTCCTCAATTTCTTTATGAGCTGTCAAAAGCGCAATAGCTCCTGGGCATTCATAAATTTCACGTGACTTGATACCCACAAGACGATTCTCAACGTGGTCGATACGTCCAACACCATGTTTGCCAGCAATAACATTCATTTCTTGGATAAGGTCAGCCAATTTCATTTCTTTACCGTTAAGGGCAACTGGTTTCCCTTCTTTGAAGGTTACATCGACATATTCAGCTTCATCTGGTGCAGACTCTGGTGAATTAGTAATTCCAAAAGCTTCTTCTGGAGCTTGATTCCAAGGATTTTCAAGAACACCACACTCGTTAGCACGTCCCCAAAGGTTTTGATCGACTGAGTAAGGATTATCAAGGTCTGCTGGAACTGGAACACCATTAGCCTTAGCATACTCAATTTCTTCCTCACGAGACCATTTCCATTCACGCACTGGCGCTACTACTTTAAGACTTGGATCTAGGGCAGCAATGGCAACTTCGAAACGAACTTGGTCATTACCTTTACCAGTACAACCGTGAGCGATAGTTGTTGCTCCTGTTTCATGAGCAATCTCAACTAATTTTTTAGCAATAATTGGACGGCTAAGCGCTGAAACCAAAGGATATTTTTGTTCATAGTAAGCGTGAGCCTGAAGTGCTGGAAGCACATAGTCTTCAGCAAACTCATCTTTGACATCAAGCACGTATGACTCGATAGCTCCAACTGTCAAAGCTTTGTCATGGATGAACTCAAGATCTTTACCTTCACCGACATCCATACAAACAGCGATAACATCGTAATCTTTTTTAAGCCATGTAATAGCGACTGAGGTATCAAGACCTCCCGAATAGGCAAGAATAACTTTCTCTTTTGACATAATATTTTCTCTTTTCTTATATTTTCTTACGGTTGCTATCTCTATCAACCTTACGAGATTTATTATATTGCATATTTATTCACTTGTCAACACTTTTTTGTTATTTTTTTATATTTATTTCGTTTTTATTTGTTTTTATTTACTATTTTGACCTAAAAAGTGCCTAATTCTTAATTTTTATTGATTTTTATGCAAAAGGTGATGAAAAATAAAAAACACTTTTGAAACTATACAAATAGATTCAAAAGCATCTTTAACTATTTATCTTCTAAAATGCCAAAAGGCCTGTACAAAGTACAGACCTTTTGAACAACAGCATCATCGGTAGAGAACACAACAGCAATTTTAGATAGAATGAATGAGGGAAATTATTATGTTTAAGGGACTAACTTAAACCATACATTCTTCTTGCTCTCTAACCTTGATTACATTATAGCATGCAATCCCCAAATGTATATCTTCATTTCCTAAAATGTCGAATTTCACTCACAGAATGTATTTTTTTATCCTAATCTGCACTAATCCCCTTAAAAACAAAAAAGGCTTGATTTCTCAAGCCTATTAATTTCTATAAAAAAGATATGTAATTGGACGAGCGGCCAATAAAAAATGGGGATTAGGAAAAAGTTATATAAAAGTACATTATTTATTTTCATAAAGTGTATGTAGATTTCAATAAGATTGACGATGTCTCATTTCCGAATCACATATCTTGATTACATAATAACTTTTTTCAATTTAATTGTCTACACGATTTCATAGAATGTCGTTTTTTCATCCTGAACTGCATTTTTTTTAGTTATTTTTTTATAAATCTCTAAATTCCATCACTAAAGGACATCTATTTTGTGTTTTTACAGAATTTGCTCACCTATAAGATAATCAATCACCTATAAAATAAACACATGCTTTTTTAGACTAAAAAGAACATTAGTCGATGACTAATGTTCTTTTACATCTGACCATTTTTTAAGCAAGGCCTTCATTTTCAAACGTGAAACTGGACAAGAATCGCCATTCTCAAAGTAAATCATCAACTGACTCTTATCAATACGAGAAATATTATCCAAATTAACTAAAAACGAACGATGACAAGAAAAGAGTTTTTTATTCACCGAAGTAATATCTCCAAGATTGGCATAAAACTCCAAACGCTCTGTTTTGGTAATCAGCATCACCTTATGAGGTGTCACAGCAGTCGCAAAATAATAAATATCTCTCATAGGGACTTGGATTCGAGACTGTGCTGTTTCAAACACAAATATCTCATCATCATCCACATCTCCAACTTTTTGATTTACAAAAGTCAATGTTTGTTTTAGTTGTTGTTTGAACTCTGCATTAGAAACTGTCTTATCAATAAAATCTAACGCAGAAACCTTGTATTTAAAACTAATCGGTGCAAACTCTGAGTGAGTTGTCACAAAAATAATAACCGCATTAGCATCTTGTTGGCGAATTTCTGAGGCGACTTCTAGCCCCTTCTTTCGCTCACCATCAATATCGATATCTAAAAGGAAAACCTGATGGTTGCCCTTTTCATTGATACTGGACAATAGTTTGTGAGGTTTAGAAAAAACTTCAAGTTTTCGTACGGAAAACGTGCCCTCTGAAACCAATTCTCTGATGATGTCACTAATACGTGTTTGCTGCATTAAGTCATCTTCTAAAATGTATATATTCATATTAGGGCCTCATTTCTAGTATTTGCATCATTTTATGATTCTGACTACGGACAGAGAAGGACGTGTTCGGATAACGTTCCAAAATATCTTGAACAGCATTAACACCTATACCACCCTCAGGATGAGAAAGCTGGGTACTCATCATTGAAAGTGGCACTTGCTCTTCTGCAATTGTACTTTCAATAATAAAACTCTGGCAATCCTCTTCATCAAAATAGGCCAGACTAATAAAACCTTCACTGGCTTTACGAGCACCATCAATAGCATTATCCATGAGGTGACCCAAAACAACAGCTAAATCTAAATCAGTTAGATAGTTATGAATCACTGGATCTGGAATCTCTGCATGAATATTGAGGCGATGCATCTGAGCTTCATGATATTTTGATGAAAGTAGACTATGAATACTTGGATTTTGGATATTATCCAAATCAGTGACCTGAGTTGAAAAACTATGCTGATCTCGATTGACATAAAGATCAACCAAATCTTTTTTATAAGAACGAATATCCCCTGTTCTTTCAATATCTCTCAGATTATTAAGTAGGAAATTATAGTTAGAGCGAACATGCATCAAGTCTCTATACAAACCTTCTACCCTAGTATTCTCACGCTTCAAATCATCAAGATAGTTAGCCTGCTTCATCGCTAAATCCTGCTCTATTTTCTCCTTAGCAAACTGGTTTACAGCACCAAGTACAAAGAGGAGTAAGTAGAGATATCCCATTACTAATGGCAACCTAAATCTACTCTCAAGATGTAACTCTGGAAAATAAGTATCAAATGTCGACACTAAAAAGATAACTAAATAATAAAGCAAAAGAAGCATGTTGACCAAACCCAGACGGTTCTTTTTTTCTTGTTGGGCAGCAACTTTCAAGATATCTGTAAAATCTAGACGTAAAATAAAATCTACTATTCTGACCGTCAACATGACGAAGGAAAGTGGTACCATAGACCACCAAATATTAGTGTTTAAAGTATCAACAGTTATGCCAAGTATCGGTGGAAAGAAGAAAGTAGCCAAAAAACGTCTTGCCAAATCGACTAGTACCACTGGGTAAAAACCTAGAAAAAAGCGCTCTACGGAGGTGACACTTTTATTCAATTGGTAACTAAATGTCAATGTTACAATGGCTACTAAGGGAGGTACTATGCCTATATAGCGTCCAATGAGTTGTCCCCAAATGCATAGAGCAACATCAAATAACAAATAAAGTATACGATTTTTAAGATTAGTGTTTTGTCCACCAATACGTAAGTAGATATCCCAAATAATGATAAACATCAAAATTTGAAATAGGATGTTACCCAGCATAGTTATCCCTCTCCTTTCTACGATTATAGTCCTACCGTGACAATTTGATAGGTTTTAAATAATTCTTTTTTATTTGTTAAACCGATACCGTTTGACCAGCAAAACTGGGCAAAATCACGACTAATAGCCAGACTACCATCGAGTTTCGGATCAGCTTCCTGATTGGTATTCTCAAGAATAAAGCTGAGATTACCATGCTCATTCTGTTGAATAAGGAAACCAATATCTGTCTCCGGCTCCTTGGCCCAAAGTTTTTCAGCTAAATTCATGCAACGTTCTAAAACTCCAATAAGAACTGCAATATTTAAATTGTTAGGATAAGCATCAACATTGACATCCAGCCTAACGGTGATACCTTTTTGTTCCAAAGGAATGATTTGGTTTACAATCCAACTTCTTAATACCGGATAAGGAATCTCAAACAGAGGAGCCAACTTATCATTTAAGTCCAAATTATCAAGTTTAAGATGATTCAAATGCTCATGATAAACGGATAAAACTTCTGATAATTGATTTTTAGCCAATGGGGTCTCAAGAGCTACCAAAAGACTCTCAAAATCTTTTTCAATAGGTTTTACTTTTGTAAAAAGATCCTCAATATGCTTATTATAGACTTCCAAGTTATAGACATAAGTCTCCACAGCTTCCTTACTACGTTCTCTGACAAATTTATGAGAATAGCGGTTCAAGGTTGTTACCATTAGGAGATAAACTGCCATCGCAATAAAAATTGGCCCTCCCACATCACTACCTGTTGATACCAAAAGAGTACTACAAATAATGTAGAGTGCAAAGGTCAGATCAACGGCTATCAACAGACGTTCACGACCACGTGAATAAATCAATTCCTTGACCTTATCAACATCTGAACTGGAAAGATAATTGATATAGAGAAAGAATGGGTAAATCATCACATAAGATAACAATTTAAGCAAGAAGTTTTCTTGAATCTCACCCAAGGTCATATTTGTGAACAGATTATTGAATACATAAAATGGGGTAAAAGTCGCAAATAAATCTGTAAAAAGAACCGAGAAGGCTCCAAAAAAGAGGCTTGCCCAGAGCGTCAAACGATGTTCCCGCCGTTCCTTTAAGGCCAAAGCTAAAAAGATAACAACTTGATAATAGAAGCCATCACCTTTACCAAGTGATACCACTATACCTAAGAGACTTAAACAAAATACTTTCCAGTAAGCTAATGTGCTCCTTGTTAGTTTTTTATAAATAAACCAGGTAATATGAAAACTAATAATCTGAATAATACTATTTTCAAGGGATACCATGGTCCAAAGCTGTAAGTTCATGATAATATTTCCTGTTTATACTCAAGAGACATTTTCGTCATCTTCTTCAATGAGTTCTTGACCTGCCTTTTTCAAAATATCCTGATAGGTTTGTTCAATAAGGTCAAAATCCCCACTATCAATACTTGTCTGCATACTAATGAGTATGTTTTCATAATCATGTTTAAACGAACGTACACTCTTATAGGCAGTTTCGATTTTTTCATTATAAGCTTCCAGACTCCTCAAGTGCTCCTCTTGTTCTCTGAGAATTTTGCTATCTCGTACGTCTTTACCGTAGGAAACAAAACGAACAAGAATATACATGTGTATAAGGAAACCAACCCAAATATAAATTTGAGGGTAACCTGGGAGGTAGGTCTGACTCAGAAGCAAGGAGAATATCTCCTGTTTAAAGAGGATAAGCAGATAACTGATAATTAAAATAAGATCAACTTGCAAGAGCATGCTCTTATATTTATCCTGCAAGTCCTGATAGGGTTCCTGGAAGAAGCTATCTAAACCAAACATTTTTTGCAAGCCTAGAAAGAAGGGAAGAACAACACTATCTACAGCCAGGATTCCTAAATGGTTTGGAACCAACTCGACCGGCTTATTAAAGAAAACTCGGAAAAGATAAAAACTAAAGAAACTTGTAATCAAAGTCCAAAAGACAGGGGCAAAGAAAGCATAAAAATACTTTTCTTCTCGTAGAGCCTGAGGTTTTTCAATAAAAATAAAGACTAGGAGATAGATTGCATCTGGAATGTCAATTTGCCATAGCACCTTGGCTAACCACTTAACGGCAGTTACTACGATTACATAAGGAATGTAACGGTAAGTAAAAACATCTAGATAAGCCATTCTAGCTAAAATCACAAGATGTGAAACGACAACAACCAAAGCAATAAGGCCATCAATCGCAAGTTGCATATGCTTTTCCCCTTTCTATTTCCCTTATCCTATTCCCCACAAATAGTATCTTTGATTTATCAATTATCCTGAAAAGAGAGGACCTGTGTAAAATGATGGTCACAACTACGAGTCTCAAGATTTACTTTTGGATAGCGATTAAGTATATCTGCGACCTTAGACAAACCAAGCCCTCGGCCTTCACCTTTGCTAGAAACCCCTTCATCAAAAATCCTTGACACAGGAATACGTTCTTCTCTGGTTGTATTGTCAATAACCAAGATAAGATAACCTTGATTTTTAAAGAAAGATATAGTTAAAGTAGGATCTTCAGAATCCACCGCCGACTCAATAGCATTATTTAAGAAGACAGAAGAAATCACAACCAAATCTAAGGCCTCTATCTGAGTTGACGATATGACATCTGGCAACTCCAAGTTAACCTTAATTCCTAAGTTCTCTGCCTCAAGCACTTTAGCAGAAAAGAGACTCTTGAGAGATGTGATTTCTAAGTTGATCAAACGTGATAATTCATAATTTGATAACGTTAAGCTATTACCAGATTTCTCTAAAAGTTCTGCATACTCTTGTTTCAAAGCAGGTAAGTCTCGACGTTGGATACTAACCTCCATTGTTTTAAGCCCTTCGAGATAATCCTTCTTCACCTGAGAAATATCATTATAGAGTTTTTCTAAACGGTGGCTATATTCTTCTAAACTTTCCTCGTGTCTAGCCATTTCTTCAGCCAACTGATCCTTCACTCTTCTCTTAGAATAAATATTAAGCTGAGCAAAGAGCAAAATAAAGAGGATGGAGTAGACAACCGTAATACTGCCTGCTAAATAAATAAAGAGGCCTGTGTAAGGAAAGATGTTACTAGCATAGAAAATAATTAAAGATAAAATAATATAAGCCAGAGTCACCCCAACCAATAAGCGTTGTCTAACTTGGTAAGTATGGTTATTTCCCATAACATTGAGAGCACCAAAGTCAATAAAGAACACTTTGACAATCAGATGAAAAATTGGGTAAATCAAGAGATAAGACAAAGCAATGAGTACTGGGGTGTCTTTGACCTGTAAATAATTAATTTGAAAAATCCATGGGAAAAAATAAAGTTGAAGCAGTTTCGAGGTGACTTCAACAAAAACCCACGGCAAAAAGGTGAAAAGAAAAGAATTCTTTTCACTACTTGATATTTTATTTAAGAAAAGATAGCAGAACAAAAGTGCTAAGAGCGACCCTGTAATGCCTCCAACAAATAGAGAGAGCAAGAGACTCCCTGCGATAAACCAGCATTTACTCTTCCAAGTTTTGAGTAAACCTGACATATCGTGACTAACAATTAAAATAGCCAATAGACGTAGAACCGTAAATAAAACGATCATCTCTAGACTCCCCCCTTCCTTTCAAAATCAACCTACTTTATTGTAACATAAATATATAATTTAGCGTCACTCCTATTAGAAAAAGCTAAAAATATAAAGCTATTTTTTCCTGATTCAGAGCAAGCTAACATCAGACGACCCCACATATCCCTTACTTTTCATAAACATAAAAAGAGCTTAGAAAAACTAAGCTCTTTAACTGACTCATTACCTCTTTTTATGGGTACATGCCAATAACGTAGTAGAAATACCAACCAAATCTTCTCATAATGCTCACTCCTCCCTAATTTTTATTACCAATCTATTATAAAACTAATTTAAAGTTTTTAAAATGATGATATGGTTACGAAATATCATCATTATATTACAAAATAGGTTTAGCAATTATCATATAATCATTGACATATCGCTTATGTGCATTCGAAAACCCAACAATTGTTGGGTTTGTTTTTATAGTGTTGCAAGAACTTGATCAATATGTTTGATTGATTTTTCACGTCCGAGCAAGAAAATAGTATCTGGCAATTCTGGACCGTGCATTTCTCCTGAAACAGCAATACGAATTGGCATGAAGAGATTTTTCCCTTTGATTCCTGTTTCTTTTTGAACAGCCTTAATTTGTGGGAAAATGTTTTCAACAACAAACTCATCATCAGACATAGCTTCGAGTTTGGCTTTAAAGGCTTTAAGTACTGTTGGTACTGTTTCACCAGCCATAACTTCTTTTTCAGCCTCTGTCAATTCTGGGAAATCTTCAAAGAAGAGATCTGTAAGAGGGACAATTTCTTCTGCTGCTGTCATTTGTGGTTTGTAGAGTTCCACTAATTTTTCAGCTTTATCTGTCAAACGACCAGCTTCTTCCAAGAAAGGTTTGCAAAGAGCAAAGACCTTATCGAAATCTGCATTCTTAATGTAGTCGTTACTCATCCAGTCCAATTTTTTCTGGTCAAAGGCCGCTGGTGACTTGCTTAGACGGTTTTCATCAAAAAGTTTAATGAGTTCTTCACGAGAAAAGATTTCGTCTTCACCGCCAGGATTCCAACCAAGAAGAGCAATGAAGTTAAAGACTGCTTCTGGAAGGTAACCTTTTTTACGATAATCTTCGATAAATTGAAGGGTGTTAGTGTCACGTTTAGACAACTTCTTACCAGTTTCAGAATTGATGATAAGGGTCATGTGTCCAAACTCAGGTGCTTCCCAACCAAGAGCTTCATAAACCATGAGTTGTTTTGGTGTATTGGCAATATGGTCATCTCCACGGATAACGTGTGAAATTTGCATATCATGGTCATCAACAACTACCGCAAAGTTGTAAGTTGGGTAGCCATCTTTCTTCTGGATAACCCAATCACCACCGATATTACCACCTTCAAATTCGATATCTCCCTTAACGATATCATGCCATTTATAAATCCCTGACTCATTAACCGCCAAACGAACTGTAGGTACAATACCTGCCGCTTCACGTTCTGCGATGTAGGCAGCTTTTTCTTCTTCAGTCATGCCAAGGAACTCGTTAATGTAACGAGGAGTTTCACCAGCTGCTTCTTGACGTTCACGCTCTGCAGCTAACTCTTCTTCAGTTACGTATGACTTATAGGCTTTACCTTCTGCCAAAAGTTGATCAATATATTTTTGGTAAAGCGGTAAACGTTCTGATTGACGATAGTTTTCGTGTGTTTCAGGACTTTCATCCCAGTCAATTCCCAACCAACGCAAGTTATCAAGCTGTGAACGCTCACCATCTTCAACGTGACGTTTACGGTCAGTATCTTCAATACGGATAATAAATGTACCGCCATGATGACGTGCATAAAGGTAGTTAAACAATGCTGTACGAGCATTACCAATGTGTAGAAGCCCTGTTGGACTTGGTGCGTAACGAACGCGGATATCTTTAGCCAAGATAAATCTCCTTTTTATGTTTCATTCTTCAGTCTTTGGATACCTATTGAGCCTAAAGTCCCTTTCTTAGGACTAACTTAAGATGATAAGTACCAGTAGGCAACTCTATCCCCCAAACTTTCCAAATAAAAATCTAGAAGCGAGTACCAATCTTTCTTATTATATCACAATCTAGGGGTGGTTCGAGAAATTTTGTTAAAAAAACGACTACCTAAAGGTAGACGTTTTCGATAGATTACTTAACGTGTTTGGCAAGATCTTTTTGAGCTTTATCATTAGATTTCGCTCTTTCTTTAAGCCAATCTTTATAAGCTGAATCGTATTGTTTCTTAGTCACAATATCATCTTGAGATTTAAGATACTTAAAGTAGTATGTAGAACCTTTATCACCAGCTTGAGCATAAGCTCCTGAGAATGGCTTAATACGAGAAACTACAGCGGCTGCACCGTTATAAGTAGTCGTTGGGATATAAAGTGCACTATCCGTCAACCATGCCTGAGCTTTTGCATATTTTTCATAACGAGCCGTCAAGTCTGTTGTTTCCTTAGAAGCATCATCAACCAATTGGTCATATTCTTTAAGACCTACTTTTTGAACCGCTTGACTATTTGGATCGTCATAACCCATGAAAGATTTAGTATTTTCACTATTTGTAGTCTTCAAAACATCAAGATAAGTTGATGGATCAAGGTAATCAGGCTCCCAAGCCACACCTACTGACAAATCCCAATCCTCTGCCGCTGCATTTGAAGCAGAGTAGGTAATGTTATAGAAATCATCAGTTGACAATTGGTGAAGATCAAGTACAACATTATCTTTTCCAAGAGCTGATTCAATAGATTGTTTAAGTGACTGCACTTGGTTCACAAAGATTTTATTTGACTGATTGACAGGAACATCCAAATGGATTGGGAACTGAACCCCTTCTGCTTGAAGAGCTTCTTTGGCTTTAGCAAATTCAGCCTTAGCTTTTTCTGGATTATAAAGACCATCTTGACTATCTGCAAGATTCACACCAGACCACTCATCACCATAAGCTGGAAGTTGATCCATTACCATTGTTCCGAAGTCCTTACCATCTGCTTGAACAAAGTCTGGTTTAACATAGATATTACGAACGGCAGTACTACCACCCTCTTTACCGTTAAGTTGTGCAGCATAATTCGTACGGTCAATAGCAAAACCTAATGCTTGACGGAAATCTTTGTTAAGAAGAGCTGTCTTAGTTGATGTCTTTTGCTGATCATTTTCTTTAGATGTATGGTCATAAGTTTGACGATCGATATTAATACCGACACCTTCTACAGCTGCTCCAGGTTGTGTATAGAAAATATTGTCTTTGTACTGTTTTTCAACTTTAGAATAGTTTGAGCTAGTTGGGTATAGACGAGCTAAGTTATAGACTCCATCAGTGAAGTTACGTTCCAAGGATTCTTGGTCTGTACCATCATCGTAAGTCAATTTGACTGTATCAAAATAGACATTATCCTTATCCCAATAGTTTTCATTCTTGGTGAACTCAATAGATGACTTCGTTGTCAAAGATTTAAGAAGATATGGACCGTTATAAAGAATAGATGTTGGGTCTGTTGACTTACCAAAGTCTTTACCTTTAGATTTCAAGAAATCTTCATTAACAGGCCAAGTAACTGAGTAGGTCAATTTTGAATTCCAGTAAGGTTCTGGTTGACTAAGCGTATATTGCAAAGTGTAATCATCAACTGCTTTGATACCTACATTTGAGAAGTCCTTGTTGGCACCTGACAGGTAATCATTCAAGCCCTTAACAGAGTTTTGTAGCAAATAAATCGCTTCAGAATTAGTATCAGCAGCATGCTTAAGACCTGTTACAAAGTCTTTAGCTGTTACATTGGCATACTCTTCGCCGTCTGAAGTGTACCATTTGACACCCTTACGAATCTTGTAAGTATATGTCAAACCATCTTGAGAAACAGACCAGTTTTCAGCGACAGAAGGTTTTAGATTCCCATATTGGTCATTTTCAAACAGACCATCAACACCGTTACTAACGGCTGTCGTCATGTTTTTCTTATTTGTAGAAACATAGTCTAGGGTTGCAGGATCACCACCGTAAACATAATTATAAGTCTTACCAGATGTCTTACTTGATGATGAGCAAGCCGTTAAAACACCTACAGATAATAGGCCTACGGCTGCTAGTAAAAATACCTTACTCTTTTTCATTCATTGCCTCCTTAATTCGCAACGTAAAAAGTTCAAAATCAATAATTATGTGTATACGTTTAAATTATACCATAAATTCGAAAAAGCAGCACTACTTTCTGAATATTTTTTATTTTCTACTCAAATTTCGTGCCTAGAGTAAGAAAAAAAACCTATCCGAAGATAGGTTTTTTACTACTCTTACAATGAGTTAGGATCAACTTTGATACCAGCACCTTGTGTAGTAGTGATTGAAAGGTTTGTGATGTAAGTACCTTTCGCTGTAGCTGGTTTAGCTTTTTGGATTGCATCGTTAAATGCTTTGAAGTTTTCAACCAATTTTTCAGTTTCGAATGAAACTTTACCGATGATAGCTTGTACGTTACCTGCTTTATCAGCACGGTAAGTGATTTTACCACCTTTAGACTCTTCAACTGCTTTAGCAACGTCCATAGTTACTGTACCAGTTTTAGGGTTTGGCATCAAGTTACGTGGTCCAAGGACACGTCCAAGACGACCAACGATTGCCATCATATCTGGTGTTGCAACAACAACGTCAAAGTCAAGCCATCCACCGTTGATTTTAGCAACGAGTTCGTCTTCACCAACGAAGTCAGCACCTGCTGCTTTAGCTTCTTCAGCTTTAGCACCACGAGCAAATACAAGAACGCGTTGAGTTTTACCAGTACCGTTTGGCAATACCATTGCTCCACGGATTTGTTGGTCAGCTTTCTTAACGTCGATGTTAAGGTTGTATGATACTTCAACAGTAGCATCGAATTTTGCGAAGTTAGTTTCTTGTGCAAGAGCTACAGCTTCTTCTACGCTGTAAGCTTTTGTGCTGTCGATTTTCTCAAGAGCAGCACGCATTTGTTTGCTTTTTTTAGCCATGTTAATTATTTCTCCTTGTGTAATGTGGTCATAACGACTTTCATCTTCCACGTCACTCAGCGAAGTGAGACGACGTCTGTGGTTTTCTTGTTAACTGAATTAGTCAGTAACAGTGAATCCCATTGAACGTGCAGTACCTTCGATCATACGCATAGCTGATTCGATGTTTGCAGCGTTCAAGTCAGGCATTTTAGTTTCAGCAATTTCTTGTACTTGTGCACGAGTTACTGAAGCAACTTTAACTGAGTTTGGAGTACCTGAACCTTTTTCAACACCTGCAGCTTTTTTCAAAAGAACAGCAGCTGGTGGTGTTTTAGTGATGAAATCAAATGATTTATCTTCATACACAGAGATAACAACTGGGATGATCATACCAGCTTGATCAGCTGTACGAGCGTTAAACTCTTTAGTGAATCCCATGATGTTGATTCCGGCTTGACCAAGAGCTGGTCCAACTGGTGGAGCTGGAGTCGCTTTACCAGCAGGAATCTGAAGTTTTACGATGTTTTCGACTTTTTTAGCCATTTTGTAATTTCCTCCTATTGTGGTTTTGGCGGTAAGTAAGTTTTGTTACCTCCCACAAGTATGTTTTTACATACCTTATCTATTATACAGAAATTCTTTTTAGATGCAAGAATTTCTTATTAAGTTTAGGAAAAAATTTACATAAAGGACTTTTCGAGGTAAAATAGACTTATGATTCTATATAAATTCTTTGCTATAGCTTTTTTGATTTTAACACCTATCTTTGCTTTTATCATCCACCGATTCTTTAGTTTAAAATACCTCGGGCTTAATTTTGCTGACCTTACCTTCCCACTTTATTTTATTGAGGTGGTTGCTGTGTCAGCCCGTTTCTTCACCCATAGCTTTCTGCCTTACATCACTATCTTATTATCCTTGGCGGCTATAATTATCACAATTCAGATGCTAAGAAAAACACAATCTTTCAAGTTTAAACGTTTTCTTAAGTTATTCTGGCGTATCAGCTTTTTTATCACCAGTCTTTTCTATTTAGGGACTGTGATTCTCATTTTTATCGTTTCTTAAAAACTAGATTAACTCAGCATTTATATTTTATGCTGAGTTTTTTTATGTCAAACCATGAAAAAAGCAGGCAATCATGCCTGCTAAACTTTTCGGTATTAGGGATGAACTTGAGTCATTCGACCAGTATCTACATCATAAACCGCACCGGAGATGATAACATCCTCAGGGATAAGCGGTGACTGACGAAGAATAGCCATATCTTCACGAACACTCTCTTCTACATCTGTGAATGGAAGAAAATCTTGATCAGAAACATCAACACCAAGTTCCTTATTGAGATAGGCGGTAAACTCGTCGTTCTTAAAGGTCTGAGCACCACAATCTGTATGGTGAAGAACTACGATTTCTCGTGTCCCCATCTGTTGTTGAGAAATGACCAAAGAACGAATCATATCTTCCGTCACACGACCACCCGCATTACGCAAAATATGAGCGTCACCTAGGGCCAACCCCAAGGCCTGGGCAACGTGAAGGCGTGAATCCATACAAGTCACAATAGCCACCTTAGTCTTTGGTTTCAAGGGAAGATGGGCTGTCCCGTGGAGGTCAACATAGGCTTTGTTGGCATTGAGAAAGTTTTCAAAATAAGACATAATAACTCACTTTCTAATGAAGAAAATAATTTGACTATCAAATTATTTAAACACTATCTTATCATCTTTTTATTAACTTGTCAGCTATTGAGTTCGCAATATAAAAAGGAGAATAGATGCTAACAAGCATCCACTCTCCTTCAATTTATACTATGAACGTTTTGGTAAGTATCTATTAAGCAAGCCTGCAAAGGTTTGAAGATTGAGACTTTGAACATAAATTTCACCTGTTCCTCTAAAGGTATTCACAACACCCTCTCCTGTCCCAATAGACTGCCAGAAACCATTTTCCAAGTGAATATTGTAATCAAGTGTCTGACTCCAGGCAACGACATGAGCATTATCAATAGTCACTTCTTGGTTGTTTAGCTCAATTTTTTTAATAGAACCGTAGGCATTCGCCAAGAGTGTTCCTTGACCTTGGGTTGTCATCACAAAGAAACCACCCTGACCACCAAAAATAGCCTTACCAACTGACTGGAGCTCCATTGTATAGTAAGCTGTGCCATCAAGTGCTAGAAAGGCACCGTCATTTAGTCGGTACTGTTTTTCACCTAAATAAAGTGGAATCACTTGACCAGGAGAATCAGGGGCCAAGGCTATATAACCGTTATTGGACTGTGAGACAACCTGAGTAATAAAGCTACTTTCGCCCGAAACCATTGAACGCCCAACGGCTTTTACAAAGCGACCTAGACCTGATCCACTGGCATTCAATTTGGTACTCAGTGTCACATTTGGTGTGTGATATACCATACTGCCACGCTGGATAAAGACTGTTTCACCTTGATTAAGAGATAACTCTACTAAAGGGAATTGCATGTTGCTGTCTGTGAAAAATTGCATAATAAATACCTCCCTATCCTTATGAAAAGTATAGCATTGGAGATATAATTTTGCAAACGTTTTCAAATTGACTTTTTTATCACTTTTTTAAGAAAAGACTTTTTTGAGTACTTCTCCCACTGTCGTAACGCCAACCACCTGGATACCTTCTGGAATTTTCATGCCGTGCAGAGAATTTTTGGGAGCATAAATCTTAGTAAAACCTAGTTTAGCAGCTTCATTAATACGCTGTTCAATGCGAGTTACTCGGCGTATCTCTCCGGTCAAGCCAATTTCTCCTATAAAGGCTTCTTGTGGATTGGTTGGAAGCTCCTTGTAACTAGAAGCAATGGCAACGGCAACAGCAAGGTCAATAGCCGGCTCGTCCAATTTGACACCACCAGCTGATTTTAAATAAGCATCTTGATTTTGGAGAAGAAGGCCACAACGTTTCTCTAAAACAGCCATAATGAGGCTGACGCGGTTAAAATCCAGTCCTGTTGTTGTCCGCTTGGCATTACCAAAGACGGTTGGGGTCACCAAGGCTTGAACTTCAGCTAAGATAGGTCTGCTACCTTCCATTGTTACAACAATGGCAGAACCTGTGGCTCCGTCTAGGCGTTCCTCTAAGAAAACTTGGCTAGGATTTAGCACTTCTACCAAACCACCAGACTGCATCTCAAAAATCCCAATCTCATTAGTTGAACCAAAACGGTTTTTGACTGCTCGCAAAATACGGAAGGTATGATGACGTTCTCCCTCAAAATAGAGCACAGTATCCACCATGTGTTCCAACATACGTGGTCCAGCCAGTTGTCCCTCCTTGGTCACATGCCCAACAATAAATGTGGCGATGTTATTGGTTTTGGCAATCTGCATAAGTTCAGCAGTGACTTCACGAACCTGAGAAACAGAACCTTGAACGCCAGAAATCTCTGGACTCATGATGGTCTGAATAGAGTCGATAATGAGGAAATCCGGTTTGATGGCCTCTACTTGACTGCGAACCGCTTGCATATTGGTCTCAGCATAAAGATAAAATTCGTTATCAATATCACCTAAACGTTCGCTCCGCAATTTGATTTGCTCGGCAGATTCTTCTCCAGATACATAGAGGACCGTACCCTTGTTAGCCAGTTGCGTTGACACCTGTAAGAGGAGGGTTGATTTCCCTATCCCTGGATCTCCTCCAATAAGAACCAGACTGCCCGGAACCACACCGCCACCTAAAACACGGTTAAACTCGTCCATATCAGTCTTTATGCGGGCATAATTGATTGAGGATACTTCTTTTAATTTAGTTGGTTTAGACTTTTCACCCGTCAAACTGACACGGGCATTTCTCACCTCCTGCATCTCAACCTCTTCTTCAAAAGAGGACCAAGAAGAACAGTTGGGACAGCGCCCTAGATATTTGGGCGAATTGTAGCCACATTCTCGACAAACAAAAGTTGATTTTTTCTTTGCTATGATAATTCTCCTTCTACGATTACTCCGACAGAATGCCACTTATGCAATGTATTTTGAAATTTCTTCTGGTTGACAACTCCGACAGCAGACAAATCGACAGAAACCTGATAATTCTCCTTGACAGCTGCCAAAACGGAAGCCTTGACACAGCCATTGCCATCTACCCCTATAAACTCTATGCTTCTAGCAGCATTCCCCTCCAGAAACTCTTTTAAATCCAGATTGGTAAAGCAAGAAGCCCGACGCTTCTCAAAGATACGAGAAGATACAAGCAGCAAGCCGGTCGCAAATTTCTTCTTTCTATCTTTTCTCTCCCAGAAAAAACGGTTGAGAATATAGATAACCCGGTCACTGGGATAGCTGGCAATTTTGTCATTTACAGCTACAGTCAGTTCTTCATGATATGCTTTTCCTACAGCAACATAGTCTGACTGCATATCTACAACTAATAAATAGTCTGCCATATTCTTTCTCTATTTCCCTGTCGATCCGAAACCACCTGTACGAACACCGTCAGCTTCATCTCCATCTACAATTAAGAAGGGCATAAAGACACCTTGAACGATGCGTTCGCCAACTTCAAGAGTCACGGGGTGATCCGTAATATTTTTCATCTGGGCGAAGATGTGACCCTCATTCCCTGGATTTCCATAGTAATCGCAATCAATAACTCCAACAGAGTTGATCAAGACCAGACCTTTTTTGCGAGGATTAGAAGAACGATCATAAAGATATAGCACCTCACCCGCTTGCATATAAGCCTTGACCCCAGTTGGGACGAGGACGATTTCTCCTGGTGCAATCACTGTGCGCTCTGCCACCTTTAAGTCGTAGCCAGCTGCATGGGCTGTCTCCCGTTTTGGAAGCAAGTCCTGATTGGTATAGGTTGATACAAGTTCAAATCCACGAATTTTTGTCATTATTTTTCCTTTCGATACATCTATAAATTAATTCTTGTAAAACTAGCCATGCTAGCTTCAGACTTTTAAATCTATCCCATTATAATCTATTCGAAATAAGATGACAAAGGTAATAGTCTAATCACTTTCTCATTAAACGAAGATTGACTTTTAACTAGGAAAACGCTAACATAATAATAGATATAATACTTTTAAGGAGAATTGTCATGAAATTCATCGGACTTGTTGGTACGAATTCAAAACGTTCAACTAATAGACAATTATTGCAATATATTCAGAAACATTTTGCAGATAAGGCAGACATCGAACTTGTTGAAATCAAAGACCTCCCTGTCTTTAACAAACCCGCTAACAAACAATTGCCAGAAAGTGTCCTTGAAATCGTTAAAAAAATCGATGAGGCTGATGGGGTTATTATTGGAACACCTGAGTATGACCACTCAATTCCAGCTGTTCTCATGAATGCTTTAGCTTGGGTCTCATACGGTGTTTTCCCTCTTTTGAATAAGCCTGTTATGATTACAGGAGCATCTTATGGAACTCTAGGAGCTTCTCGTGCACAGCTACAACTTCGTCAAATTTTGAATGCTCCAGAAATCAAAGCTAATGTGCTTCCAGACGAATTCTTGCTTTCACATTCCCTTCAAGCTTTTGATAGCAACGGCGATTTAGTTGACCTCGATGTCATCAAAAAATTAGATGCTATTTTCGATGACTTCCGTCTCTACGTCAAAATTACTGGTAAACTCTCACATGCTACAGAGTTATTACATAAAGAAGCTGAAGACTTCGACTGGGAAAGCCTATAGGACAGGAGAATAGAAACTATGAAATTTGTTGGACTCGTTGGAGCAAATTATGACCAATCATATAACCGTAAACTGCTCGAATTTATCAGAAGACATTTTAAAATAAAATTTGAACTTGAAGTTTTGGAAATTGATGAAGTTCCTATGTTTAACCAAGATGAAAAATGGGATGACAGCTTCCAACTTCGCTTACTTAATAACAAAATTACACGCGCTGACGGTGTTATCATTGCAACACCTGAACATAACCACACTATCTCTGCAGCACTTAAGTCAGTTTTAGAGTGGCTCTCATTCGAAGTGCACCCATTTGAAAACAAGCCTGTAATGATTGTTGGTGCTTCTTACTACGACCAAGGAACTTCACGTGCCCAAGTGCATTTGCGTAAAATCCTTGAAGCACCTGGTGTCAATGCCTATACACTTCCAGGTAATGAATTCTTGCTTGGAAAGGCTAAAGAAGCCTTTGACCTTGAGGGGAACATTACTAACGAAGGTACTATTAACTTTCTTGAACAATGCTTAGATAATTTCATCCAATATGTAGGAGTGGTTTCTAAATTGAAAAAACCAAAACCAATTGAACCTGAAGACTTGGATTGTAACAACCCAATCGCTACAACTGTTACCGAAGTTGATCCTGACGATCCAGAGTGGGTAGAAAAAGTAGCTGAAATCACTGGTGCGGTATCTGGTGATACCTACGTGAAATTGGACCACGGTATTTTGACGGTTAATCAAATTGACATGTTCCTCAAGGCTATGCCATTTGAATTGACCTATGCCGATGATAACAACCAGTTCCTCTACTACAATAACGCCCATCAAGATCCTGACACTATGTTTGCTAAACGTGTGCCACCTCAATCTGGTAGCCGTATGTCAACTGTTCACGGCTCACTTCCACCAGCTCGTATGAAAAATGTAGAATGGGTTATCGGTACACTTCGTAATGGTAACCAAGAATATGTTCGTACGATTGTTCCAGGGTCACCTGAAGGAGTTATCAATACGCACAACTATCAGGCTATGTACTATGATGATGGTTCTTATGCAGGAATCAATGAAATCGTCTTTAACTTTAAACCATGGCTTGACTGGTATCTCGAAACAACTGGTCAACGCCTTGTCGGAGGAAGCGGTCCTTTTGCACCAGCTGCAGCTAGTCATGGCGGTAGCGACGCCACATCTGGTGCATCAGATGCGGGTGGTCACGGCGATGCATCTTCAGCCGCAGATGCCACATCCGGAGCATCCTCATATTAAGACTTGGAAAAGTTGGGACAACTGTCCTGACTTTTTTTCATGGTCATCTTAGATTTATTTTCACTCGAGCTTGCGCATTTGCCCATGCTCCATGCCACACATTTTAGAGGTAAACCTATGTCTCAATTTAAAGAAAAAGTATTCGCTGCCTGCGCTAAAAAAGAAGCTCTCTTTGACGAAAGTCTGGGGCGCTATGCCTTGCGCTCTATGCTCGCTGGAGCTTATCTTACTATGTCAACTGCTGTAGGAATTATTGGTGCGGATGTTATCGCTACAGGTATTCCAGCCCTTTCTCGTTTTGTCTTCGCCTTTATCTTTGCCATCGGACTGGTCTTCGTTCTCATATTCAATGGAGAGTTGGCTACTTCAAACATGATGTTCCTGACCAGTGGTGCCTATTATGGTAAAATCAAATGGAGCAAGGTGTGTGCCATCCTCCTCTACTGTACCTTCTTTAATTTTGTCGGTGCCCTTATCTTGGCCTGGTTCTTCAACCAATCCTTCTCTTTCCAACATTTGACTGACAAGAGTTTCTTAGTTACTGCTGTCTCAACCAAGCTTGGAAAAACAGATTGGATGAACTTTACAGAAGGTATTACAGCTAATATGTTCGTTAATATTGCCATCTTGGGCTACATGCTCCTCAAAGAAGAATCTGCTAAAATTTTCATTGCGCTATCAGCTATCTTTATGTTTGTATTTTTGATTAATGAACACTTGATTGCTAACTTTGCTTCTTTCATGTTGCTCGGTTTCAACGGTGTGCGTGATGCTGTGGATAATTTCACTTTGGCAAATATTCTACGTCAGTGGGTAGTCGTTTTCTTCGGTAACTGGATTGGCGGAGGTATTTTCATTGGTTTGGCATACTCTTGGCTCAATAAAACTAAAACACCTCACATTGATTAGGAGACCACATGCGTCAAAAGACATTCATCAAACAAACCAGCCTAGCTATTCTACTGTATTTTATTTGCCTAGCCCTTGCAGTTGCTATTGATTTAATCTTTTTCAAAGTCAAAAATATGTATCATACACCTGCCTTAGCGGCTATCTTTGCAGGCTGGGTCTACTTGGGGCTTATCAGAAAGACAAAACAATTTGGAGCGATTACCTGTCTGGGTATCTTTATGTCCCTCTTCTTCTTTGCTTCTGGGCACTTTGTTCTAGCCTTTCTTCCTAGCTTTCTGGCTGGCCTTGTCGCTGACTTTCTAGCTAAGAAAGGGAACTATGAGAATAGTAAACTTAATTTACTTTCCTATATGATCTTTTCCCTAGGGAACTTAGCACCCATTATCACCATGTGGCTTGCGCCCAAAGCTTATATCGCACAGCTCCTAGCCAAAGGGAAAACTCAAGATTATGTAAATCAAGTTATGGTTCCCTTTACAGCCAGTCATGTCTTAATCCTGATTGGAGGAACGCTCATGGCTGCTCTCATTGGGGGCTACATTGCCCAAAATTGGCTGAAAAAATAAATAGCCATCAGCCCTCCTAACAGAGAGTACAAGACAAACATGCTTTTCTTATGTTATAATGAGAAAGAATACAGTCTTTTTCTACTTTGTTAGAAAGGACCTAAAGGGAGACCTAATGATGAAAAAACAAAAAATCGCTGTCTTGGGCCCTGGTTCATGGGGAACTGCCCTTGCTCAGGTACTCAACGACAACGGACACGAGGTTCGTATTTGGGGAAACATCCCTGAACAAATTGATGAAATTAACGAGAAACACACCAACACCCGCTACTTCAAGGATGTGGTTTTGGATGAAAACATTAAAGCCTACAAGGAACTGTCTGAAGCCCTAGATAGTGTCGACGCTGTTCTCTTTGTTGTTCCAACCAAGGTTACTCGCTTAGTTGCTAAACAAGTTGCCGAACTTTTGGACCACAAAGTTGTTGTCATGCATGCTTCAAAAGGATTGGAACCCGGAACACACGAACGTCTTTCAACAATCCTTGAAGAAGAGATTCCTGAGGAACTTCGCAGTGACATTGTTGTCGTATCTGGTCCAAGCCACGCTGAAGAAACTATCGTTCGCGATATCACTTTGATTACAGCAGCATCTAAGGATCTTGAAGTGGCACGCTATGTCCAAGGCATTTTCAGTAATAACTACTTCCGCCTCTACACCAATTCAGATGTGATTGGTGTTGAAACAGCTGGTGCTCTTAAAAACATTATCGCGGTAGGTGCAGGTGCCCTCCACGGTATGGGATATGGGGACAATGCTAAGGCAGCCGTTATTACTCGTGGACTTGCAGAAATTACTCGTCTTGGTGTGAAACTCGGTGCCGATCCTTTGACTTACAGCGGTCTATCTGGGGTTGGTGACCTTATTGTTACGGGAACTTCTATCCATTCACGTAACTGGCGTGCCGGGGATGCGCTCGGTCGTGGTGAAAAACTAGAAAACATTGAACGTAACATGGGTATGGTAATCGAGGGGATTTCAACTACTAAGGTTGCCTACGAAATCGCTCAAGAACTCAATGTCTATATGCCAATTACAACAGCAATCTACAAATCCATCTATGAGGGTGCTGACATCAAGGAATCTATTCTCAATATGATGTCCAATGAATTGCGCTCTGAAAATGAATGGGATAAAAAATAAATAATCTAAGGAGTTCTCATGAAGAATCAAAAAGTCAAAAAAGCTGTCATCCCTGCTGCAGGACTTGGTACACGCTTTTTGCCAGCTACAAAGGCCTTGGCCAAAGAAATGTTACCAATCGTTGATAAACCAACTATCCAATTTATCGTTGAAGAAGCTCTCAAATCAGGCATCGAAGATATTTTGGTCGTGACTGGTAAGTCAAAACGATCTATCGAAGACCATTTTGACTCAAACTTTGAGTTGGAATACAACTTAGAACAAAAAGGTAAGACAGACCTGCTAAAATTGGTTAATGATACTACTGCTATCAACCTCCATTTTATCCGTCAAAGTCACCCACGTGGTCTCGGAGATGCTGTACTTCAAGCCAAAGCATTTGTCGGTAACGAACCATTTGTTGTTATGCTTGGTGACGATCTAATGGATATTACCGATGACAATGCTGTTCCATTAACCAAACAACTTATTGATGATTATGAGGAAACACACGCTTCTACTATTGCGGTTATGCCTGTACCACACGAAGATGTTTCAGCTTACGGTGTTATCGCCCCTCATGGTGAAGGTCACAATGGCCGTTATAGCGTGGAAACTTTCGTTGAAAAGCCAAACCCAGAAGATGCCCCAAGTGACCTTGCTATCATCGGGCGTTACCTTCTGACACCTGAGATTTTTGGAATTTTGGAAACACAAGAACCAGGTGCAGGTAATGAGATCCAATTGACTGATGCTATTGATAAACTCAATAAAACGCAACGTGTCTTTGCTCGCGAATTTACAGGTAAACGTTACGATGTAGGAGATAAATTTGGTTTCATGAAAACCTCTATTGACTACGCCCTCCAACACCCTCAAGTTAAGGAAGACCTTAAAAAATATCTTATTGACTTGGGACACAAACTCGAAGGCAAACCTGAGCAAAAAGACTAATATAAAATCCATCGAAAAATTTTCGATGGATTTTTCATATTATCTAAAGATAGGTAAAACCTATAATAGTCACTAAAAGAATAATATAAGTTAAAAGAGCTGTAGAACGCCAACCCCTACTAAATAAGCGACTTTCAACCTTGTTGGCCAAAAAGATAGCTGCAAGAGCACCTCCAACTAAACCACCGAGATGGCCTATAATCCCAACACTAGGTGTAAAAAGGTTGAAGATTAAGTTAATAACAATCAAAGCCAAATAATTACGGCCTAACTGATTAAGCAAGGGGCTGTGACTGTAATAACCAAGAATCACAACAGCCGCAAAAAGTCCAAACAAGGATGTCGAAGCACCAGCTGCAATAACATTAGGCGTAAAAAGTAAGGTAAAGGCATTTCCCATAACACCAGCTAACAAATAAAGTCCTAGAAAACGTGGAGTCCCAAAAATCTGCTCAGCCATTTTCCCCATAAAGTAAAGAGTAAGCATATTAAATAGAAAATGCTCAACACCTATATGCACAAAAATTGGTGTTACAAGACGCCAAAGGTTCAAGGGACTGTACTGAACAAACGCACCGTACATAGCTCCCATCTTAAAAAGGCTCAAAGGCGAGGTCGCTTGAAAGCCGTTTAAAAGATATTGACAGATAAAAGTCAACGTCGTAAGCCCCAACAATAGATAGGTTGCTGGGTATTTTTTCCACTCATTTACTTGCATGTGATGACCTCCTTAACAGGAATATCATAGCTGTCTGGTTGAAAATCATGTTTCTGACAAGGGTAAACTGTACTCACTGTCGCCCCTTCAAAATCAGACAAATAGCGATCATAATAACCCGCTCCATAACCAATACGGTAACCTTCAGCATTGAAGACTACTCCTGGCACATGAATCAAATCAATCTCTGATTTTTCCACAGCCAAATCAGACGCAGGTTCCATCAAGCCAAAAGAGGTAGCAACAAGATTATCTGGATCATAATCCACAAAAATCATTCGACCTTGTTTATATGTTTTAGGAATCAAAAGTCGTTTACCATCCTTTAAAGCCTGATTGATTAAAAGACTGGTATCATATTCATGAGGAAAAGACAAATAAGTCGCAATCACCTGAGCCTCTTTATAAGCAGGTAAGGCAATCAATTGCTCCAAAAGATGTTTATCTATCTTAGCCTTAGTCTCAGGTTCTTGTGAAGTTAATTGAGCCAAGACTGTTTTTCTAAGTTCATTTTTCATAGGTTTATCATATCAAAAAATCTACCAAAAGTCAGACTTGGTAGATTTTTTAGCTTTATCGACTCTGATTAGGCTTCTGCCATGTGTTTAAGGAATTTTCCAATTTCAGCCACTGCAAAAGCGAGGGCATCTTCGTTTGGACTCATCTTAGGATGGTGAAGTGCATATGGTGTGTCGATTCCCAACCAGAACATGACACCAGGAACCTTACTAAGCAAATAACCAAAATCCTCTCCAGTCATAGCCGGTGGACAATCAATCAGGTTAACTTCTGGGCTAGCATCAAAGAAGGCCATCAACTCTTTGGCCAAGGCTGGATTATTTTCCACAGGAAGATAACCACCTTGTTTTAACATGATATCCACTTCCATACCAAAGCTAGCTGCTACACCTTCTGCAATCTGGCGCGCGCGCTTCTGGATAAGGAGACTCATTTCCTGAGTAAGAGTACGAATAGTTCCATAAACCTCTGCAGTTTCAGCGATAACATTATTAGTAGTTCCTGCATGGAAAGAACCAAAGGTAACTACCCCACCCTGGATAGGGTCAACATTACGACTGACAATCGTTTGCACCTGAGTAATAAAGTAAGAAGCTGCTACAAGAGCATCATTTGCCTCATGTGGAAAGGCCGCATGTCCACCTTTCCCCTTGAAAGTAACAAGGACTTCACAAGTCCCAGCAAAAAGGGTACTTGTGTTAGTCGCAATATCACCTACCTTGAAATCTGGACGGACGTGGAGGCCATAGAACTCATCTGGCAACCAATCTCCAAAGGCACCATCTTCATACATAAGCATACCACCAGCTTCATTTTCTTCGGCTGGTTGGAAGAGGAAGAGCATGTTATTTTTAGGCTGTACTTGAAGCATCTGGTCCAAAAGACCAAGTGCTGTGGTCATGTGCATATCGTGTCCACAAGCATGCATACGACCTTCATGAGTAGACTTGAAGTCAAGATCTGTTTCCTCTACGATTGGGAGGCCATCAATATCTGTACGCCAACCAATGGTTTTTTCAGGAGCATGCCCGTGAAGATAGACAAGAATTCCTGTACGCCAAGTACGTTGCTCCACAAAGTCCTTACCTTCAGTCATTTCAACAATACGTTCTAAGAGATAAGCCTGAGTTTTAAATTCTTCCAAACCAATTTCAGGAATTTGGTGAAGGTCGCGTCTGATTTTAATTAAATCAAGTGTCATGTTTTATCCTTTTTATTGTCTTATTTTATAGAGAATCTAGAAATAGAGGCCTTACAGGCCTCTACTATCAATATGTTACAAGTTACGCAAAGCGTCTTCGAGTGCTGTTTTTTGTTGTGTTTTTTCATCGATTTCCTTGATGATGCGAGCTGGAACACCAGCTACAACCACATTTTCAGGAACATCTTGAGTAACGATAGCTCCAGCAGCAACGACTGAACCGTTACCAACTTGAACACCTTCAATAACAACAGCATTAGCACCAACAAGAACGTTATCACCGATACGAACTGGGTCTGCTGAAGCTGGTTCAATCACACCAGCAAGGACTGCACCCGCACCGATGTGGCTGTTTTTACCAACAGTAGCACGACCACCAAGGATAGCACCCATATCAATCATAGTACCAGCACCAATTTCAGCACCGATATTGATTACAGCACCCATCATAACGACAGCATTGTCTTCGATAGTTACTTGGTCTCGGATAATAGCACCTGGTTCGATACGTGCATTAAGGTAACGTTTATCAAGCAATGGAACAGCTGAGTTACGGCCATCTTGTTCCACAACATAGTCCTTGTTTTCAGTCAAATTCGCAAGAAGTGGTTCGATATCTTTCCAGTCTCCGAAAAGAATGTTACCAAGTTTAGTGACAGAAGCTGGAACAGTAGTTGCCAATTCCCCTTCAAAAGTTACTTTAACATTCGTTTTCTTTTCAGCATTACCGATAAAAGCAATAATTTCTTGTGCAGACATTTTTTGTGCAGTCATGAGATTCTCCATTCACATAAAGTTAGGAATTATTATACCAAAAATTCTGATAATTGTCTTTGCTTTTGCCAAATAGAGTGTATTTTTATGTAAAATTTGTCTTTAGAGCCTCTATGTCAGTAATCACTCGATCTGGTTTGATTGGGGAATTCTCCAACTCTCGACGAGAATAAGGGAAGGTATTCAGCAAGATACCATCGATCCCAACTGCCTCAGCCACAGCAATATCAGTCGTCAGGTCATTTCCCACCATGACAGTCTCAGATGGCTTTAACCCATGATCATCCAAAACTTGCTTTAAAAATTCAGGTTGAGGCTTACAGATACCCACATCCGAAGACAGGTAAATGGCATCAAAGTAAGGGCTTAACTCCATTAAATCAATCTCAGCATTAGTAAAGGCTGCTTGAGCATTAGACAAGAGATAGAGACGACAGCCCTGCTCTTTTAGAAAGGCTAGAACTTCCTTCGTATGGGGATAAGCCGTCACATGTTTACGAGATAAGACGCGAAAGACCATAGCTATCAATTGTCCCCAATCGTCCGACTGATTAGAGTTACTAGACTGAGGCCGAGCATCTACATAAAGCTGGTTGAAAATGTGAACTAAATCAACTTCTGGATAAGCAACTCCTTTAATCTCTATTAACTCCTTACGAGCCTGAGCCACACGCTTAGCATAAGATTTTTTAAGACCTTCACCCTTATAATCCGCCCCATAAGCTTGGTAAAGTTGGGCTAATTTATCCCATAACACAGGATCCTTCTCATCGGTTAGGATATCAACCAAGGTACCATAAAAATCAAAAATGTAGTTCTTATAGGCTCTATTTTTCATCACTTTTTACCCATTACTGAAACTTTCTTACTTATTGCTCCCATCATACACCTTTTAGGAAGACCAAACAAGCTAACTGAGATATTTTCCCATCAAAAAAATCCCAACGACTGTTAGGATTGCTTATCATCTCTAATACGACCAATCAGCAGCTCTCCCGCAACGGTTAATTGCGTCACTGAAGTCAAGTCCAAAGTATCCTTATTGGTATGGAAGAAAAGAGGTGTCATCTCAGCAAATGTTTGAACATGCTCTGATGGCATAGACCAAGTCTTAGCAATCGTCACACGCTCCAAAAGCTCACAAGACTCTTGAAAATGTTCCAGAACATCCTGGTTAGAATAAGCCTGCGTCTCCGGTAACAGTTGACGAAACTCTTTAAGATGATCTTCGTGAGGAATAACCTTGAAAATCAAGCCATGATCAGACAAAAGTCTTCCAAATTCTTGATAATTAGCTGGTGAAAAGATATCTAAAATGACATCAATACCGTGTTCACGTAAGGGCAATTGAGCCAAATCACCAACAAACCAAGCTACATTTTTCTGAGGATTTTGACGAGCCGCAAGAAGGATAGAATCCTTAGACAAGTCAAAGGCCATGAAATCCTTGTCAAACTCTTGAGCCAACTGACGGCTGTAATAGCCTTCACCACAGGCAACATCTAACACGTGCGAGTGTCCAGGAAGGTCACGCAAGCGCTCTGAAATCACCTTCAAGATAGGATCGTAATAGCCTGCTGCTAAAATCTGACTCCTCTTTTCAAAAGAAGCCATATCATAGTGCTTATCTCCCTTAGTCTGTCTTAAAAAATTGACAAAGCCCTGCTTAGCTATATTAAAGGTATGCCTATTCTGACAAACCAAGCTAGACAAATCCAAATGCATTGGCACCTGACAGATTGGACAAGCAAAAAGGCTCTCTTGATCTTTAAAAACACTAAATTTGGCCATAAATCCTCCTCGACACAAAAAAAGAGCACACACCTGAAATCGCTTAGGGCTGCTGGATTCCTCCCCTGACCCGCTTCACGCACAGATGTTGCTCCGAAAAATATTATACCATAAATCGAAGTGATTGCAAGTAGAGAACTTAAGATAAGACTAGCTAGACCTATCCCCTATCCGTCCCTATTATTTCCTTCGATCAGTCTAAACTTCGATAAAGCATAAGACTTACCATGGTGACATTTATGTCACTACTTTTTTATTTCTCGACACCTTATAATAAATCCATAACTTGAGGAAAGCACCAAAAGCTAGTGACATGGCTGACTTTATTGAAAGGAGAAGTCATGTTTAACACATCTCTTAACTCGTGGTGAGAGGGTATGAGATTTAAAAACTCACCAAAAATAAAAAAAGGAGAATGACAATGATTAATAAAGAAATGAAGGCAGCTGACCTAGCCTCAGTAACAGGAGGCGGATGGAAGACTAACCTTGCCATTGGAGGGCTCTGCCTAGCTTCAGGACCTATTGGAACTATGATGTGCCTTGGAGCCTACAATGGCTACGTGGACTCTGCGCGATAAAAGAAAGGACATATGAACAATGACTAAGACCATTAACAATCGTAAAAACATGACTACTCAAGAACTTGAAGCTGTATCAGGTGGAGTGGTTCCTTGGGCCGCTATTTCTGTTGGCATTGCTGCTGCAAAACTGACTTATGACCTTAGCTATGCTGCAGGTAAGTCTTTCTATAACCTCACCCACTAACTAACAGAACTCAGCTGACATCTCAAAGATTTTGAGGATGATAATTCATGAAACATACAAAAAATCAAACAAATGATACTACTGCTAATCAATCACCTAAAACGAATAACTATTTACTCGTAAAAATAGCTTTAGCTGGAATTATCGGTAGCCTACTTTTGATACTCCTAATCAACCTTATCTTTCATGTACGATTAGGAACACCAATTATCGATACTAATTTGAAGTCCGCTTTTGGTACTCTAATCCTCTTTATGCCTATTTTTCTTTTAACAAGAGAAAAAGAAAAAAAATCATAGAAAGAGTGACCTAAACTGCCTTCAGGAAAACAAAAATACTCTTCTTCCATTAAAAAGTGCAAGTCCCTTTGGACTTGCACTTTTGTTTACATATCTTGCCTTGTTTCCAATTTAGCCAATCGTTTGGCTTCTTTTTTACGTTCACGACTCTGACGGAAAAAGTCTTGCATAATCTTAGCACACTCTTCCTCCATGACACCAGTCTCTACTTCTACGCGATGGTTGAGACGCTCATCTCTTAGGATATCGTAAAGGCTACCCGCACCACCAAACTTTTGATTGCTTGCTCCATAGATAACTTTAGGAATACGAGCCAAGCCAATTGCCCCACTACACATGACACAGGGTTCGATGGTTACAAAGAGGGTACAATCTAACAAACGCCAATTGCCCACAGTCCTATTAGCCTCCTGAATAGCCATGACCTCCGCATGCATGATAGCTTGATTGAGCTCCTCACGTGCATTGTGCCCACGACCTATGACTTCGCCATCTTTAACGATGACACAGCCAATTGGAATCTCTGCTTTATCTAGAGATTTTTCGGCCTCCTTAAGAGCTTCAGACATAAAAAAGTCTTTCTCTTCTTGGGTAAAGTCAAGCATTAGTGTCACTCCCGTTCCAAGATTTGCGAGACAATATCTCACTTAGTCCTTCTATTATAGCATAAGAAAAGAAATACCGAAGACCTCCATTTTAAAGGACACAAAAAAAGCTAAGACGAATCATCCTAGCTTCAAACACATTAGTCTGGTGAGTCTTAGGAATCACACCAATGTGTTCCCCCAAGGCTAGACGAAAAGTCAACGACCGCTTAACATCCTAATTCATATGTCAGTCGGAGTGTCATAGTCAATTGTCTGTGAAATCATTATATAGGCCTAAGGCCTCACAACGATAAACAAAAATGCAACTGTCTCAAACAATTGCAAGGATAGCGTTATAGTTGTGATATTTCACACTTTCCTTCCAAACAAATAATGCCTACTATAAAAGTAACTTTTATAGCTTTTTCCTTACCCACCTATAGTTTATCATGAAACCTCTATCATTTAATTTAAAAATCGGTAATAAAACAATGATATACATTAGAAACAACTGTTAATTGTATGCATTCTTTTGAATATTTTGCTTAACATTTAAAAGGTTGATATATCAACCTTTTAGAGCTTCATAAACTATTTTTTCTAGTCTATCTACACTATTAAACACCTATCATCCTAAGTCTTATCTAATTTTACTGTTTATTAGTCTAACAAGTGTTTAATATTTTATCTCCAACAATTCTTTAAAACAAGGTATGGAACAAGATAATGATTTTTTAGAGAGGTTGCTTCAAAGATAGGAGACCTAGATAGCTAGTCAAAGGATAAACTAGAAGGGAAGTTCTTCTTCCAAGACGAGGTCAGCCAAGTCATTATCAGGATTATTTTCCCTAACAGCACGCTGAGCACGACTCTCCAGAAGTTGGAAAGAGGAACAAAGCACTTCAGTAACGTAATGGGTTTGACCATCCTTATCGTACTTACGGGTACGAAGCTCCCCATCAAGAGAAATTAAACTCCCCTTGCTAGCATAAGATACTAAGGTCTCAGCCAAACGCCCCCAGACAACCACTGTAATAAAGTCAGCCTCACGCTCACCATTTTGCGTCTTATAGCGACGATTAACCGCAACTGTAACACGTGTAAAAGACCTATCACTAGCAGTTTTTACCATTTCAGGAGTCGCTGTCAAACGTCCAATTAAAATAACTTTGTTATACATTTTTTTACCTCCACCTATCTATTCGTAAGCGGAAGTAAAAAATAGATTATTTTAAATAGCTTTACAGATTCCTTTGAGAGTATCCTTACTAATACTCCAATCTACATAACCAAATTATCCTAATATCCCTAGTAAATAGGAGACTATTACTTTTCTAGTAATACTGCTCTCTCAGATATTTTCATGACAGCAGTTGAATGATAAATTTTCTCTACTCGTTTAACTAACTCAACGTTTTTGAACCACAATTTCCCATGAAGCAGGACCGACTTGTTCAAAGCGCGTCACAGGATAATCATTATCTGCAGCCCAGTTTGGTATACTTTCCGTTGCCTGCGTACAATCGAAAGCTATCAACAGCTCATCACCTGTAGCTAATTCAGCCATTTTTTTCTTCGCATCAATCAATGGGAATGGACATACCAATCCACCCGTTTCAAGTTTTATCAAAGCCATATGATATTCTCCTCTTAATTTTTGTTGGGTTTTACAAAGATAATATAGGAAGCCGTCCAAACACCTAAAATAGTCACTGGTAAAGCAATCCATCCCTTACTAGAAAAAATTGCTGTAGCTGTTAAACCATTACCAATCGTACAGCCACCAGCCCATGAAGCACCGATTCCCATAAAAATACCCCCTAGTGTGCTCTTACCGATGGTTGACAAGTCTGGCAAGCGCCAACGAAACTCTCGAGAACCCTTTGCAGCAAGAAAGGAACCAAGAAAAATCCCCAATACAAGAAAAACACCCCAACCAAGCTGTTTACTATCACCTGTAATAATATAACTAATTAGATGTGCTGAGGGAGTTGTAATCCCTAACCCTCCAACACGACCTGTCAACTGACTAGCAGGCCAAGCAATTAAAGCAACAAGACCTATTAGAAATCCTGCAAAATATTTATGGTAAGTTTTCTCAAAAAGATAGTGTCTCACTCCCTTATATTTTGATGGAAGTGTAGCAATCTGACGTCTGGGCTTACGTAACTCTCGAATGACAATGAAACTTGTTATAGCTACTAAGAAAACAAGAAGATACCAAACCGGAATTCCTAATTGACCAGCTAAATCATCATTAATTACCCATCGCTTAGCTATTAATTGATTCAAAGGAACAAGAAATCCTGATTTCATAGCCGCTGCACTTGTCATATAAAAGAATAGTGCAACCCAACTACCTAGGAGACCTTCACCGGCACGATACCACGTTCCTGTGGCACATCCCCCAGCGAGAACAATTCCAATACCAAATAGATAGGAACCCACAATTGCTCCTAACACGGAAAATTCTTCATAAGGGTTTCCAATAATACCTAATTGAATCAGGGAAAGTACTCCTATACTTTCTACTGTGATTGCAATAAGAAAAGCGTAAAATAATGTATTATTACGTGCAATATACATATCTCGGAAACCACCAGTCAAGCAGAAACGAGTTCGTTGCAAAATGAATCCAAATATCAGACCAATGAGCCCACCAGAAAGAATAGTTGTAAGCATAAGTACCTCCTAAAGTAAATATTGATTACATTTTAAGAAAAATATTATAACTTGCATAATCTTTCTTTTTTATGATTAGCCATAAACTTTCTTTATGACAAACAAAAAAGCGGCTTTCTTACCGCTTCTTGTCCTATTTACCCTTTCCAGTGTTTAGCTGGATCAAAAGCCTCTCCGACTACTGCTGAATCATCAAGTTCAATAATACCACGTTTTTGTGGGGCATTTGGAAGTGCCAACTCACGTGGGGCACACATCATACCATAACTTTCTTCACCACGAAGTTTTCCTGGGAAGATAAGGGCACCGCTAGGCATCATAGCACCAGGAAGGGCTACGATAGTTTTAAGCCCAAGCGCTGCGTTTGGTGCTCCTGCAACGATTTGGACCTTCTTATCACCAATGTTCACTTGGCAGATGTTAAGGTGGTCACTGTCTGGATGTGCAACCATTTCATCAATTTGTCCAACCACAAAGACTGGTCCTTGTGTGTTTTCCAAACGCTCTTCAAAGCCCTCTTTAGCCAATTCCTCGTTCAAAACAGCTACATCTTGGTCTGACAAGAAAACTTGACCGTTACCTTCGATATCAATGAGGCTTGATGCTTCAAAAATATTCCAAGCAAGAGTCTTGCCTGTTTCATCAGCTGTGACACGCGCCACCTTACCTTTACGTTCTACGCTACGTTTGATGTCCTTAGTATCTTCCAAGATAACCAACAAAACGTCGCCAACTTGTTCCTTATTGTATGCAAAAATCATGGGTTCTCCTTCAATAGTTCTTTTATAGATTTTAAAATCGACTGACATGCCAAGAATCGTCATTACTACCATAGCGATAACTAATCTTGTCAATTTTCCAGTCACTCTCTGTTAATTTTATGATAAATTGTTTATGGTACCAAAAGTCATTCCCATAAGAAAATTCGAGAAACATCTTAGCCTTACTCTTCATAATAAACTTAGCTCGACAGGGCTCTAACACAAAATCATAGGTGCCTGGAGAACCAAAAGAAGCTGAAAAACCTCTTTTATAACAGTTATCAGTCAAGTGTTTTTGAGCTAAAGGAGTCAACTTCTCTTTAAATTCATCAAATAACTCCATTTCTCCAGGAATAGTTTGATGTGTAGGAAGATTATTTTCCTTTTTGTAGGTGTTTATTTCTTGGTGTTTTAGGAAGATATCACTTTCAATTTTGGAATGCTCTACTAAAACTTGGCATAATTCTTCGATGATTTTCTCATTTTTTTCTGTCAGATACTTTTCTTTGGTTTCTGAAATATCAAGAGAGATATTAGGAAAGTGATTGATTTTCATCTTTTAAATCTCCGACAAAAAGGCATTGATTTCTTCTTTGGTTTTACGAGCTTTACTGACCAAGCGCCCCAATTCCTGACCTTTCTTAGTCACAACAAAGCTTGGGATACCAAAAATATTCCAAGTTTGTGCCAAAGCCATATAATCATCACGATTAACACGCACAAAGGTCATATCTGGATGGAGGGCTTCGATTTCAGGCATAACGGGATAGATGAACTGGCAGTCTGGACACCAGTCGGCAGTGAAAAAGAAAACCACCTTTTGATCACTATCGACATAGCTTGCCAGTTCTTCAAGATTCTTAGGAATAATCATGCCTGCTCCTCCTCATAGGTCAAGATATCCTCTGCATAAACAAAGCTATAGGCACGTCCATCCTCTAAGACGATACCTCCTGTAAGCCCTGAATTTTCCTTATCAGTGGGATTCGTATAGAGGACTGCGATAGTCCCTAGGTGTGATAATTCTTGTCTAATATCTTGGATTAATGCAGCCTTCTTCATTTCTGCACGTAACTGTCTATACTTCTCTGCCATTGCCAAGAGACCTAAAGCTCCTACGCCTCCAGCAAACAAGGCCAATGTTTTACGTTTCATAAGAAACATTTTACCATAATTTTAGATGAATGGGGAGAGGCTACCTATCTCTTAAGAATCGTGCTAAAATAGTAGCAAGTACTACTCAAGGAGGATTTTATGACTACCCTATTTGACAAGATTAAAGAAGTAACTGAACTCAGTGCCACTTCAGGATTTGAAGCGCCAGTACGCGACTACCTTCGCCAAAATATTACACCACTCGTAGATGAGGTCCAAACAGATGGTCTCGGTGGTATTTTCGGTATCAAACATAGCCAGGCGGAAAATGCCCCTAAGGTGCTCGTGGCTGCCCACATGGACGAAGTTGGGTTTATGATTAAGGAAATCAAGGCAGACGGGACTTTCCGTGTCGTCGAACTTGGCGGTTGGAACCCACTGGTTGTCAGCTCACAACGCTTCACCCTACACACTCGTGATGGCCGTATCTATCCTGTCATCTCAGGTTCGGTGCCACCTCATTTCTTACGTGCCAGCAGCGGAGCTTCAAGTCTTCCTAGTGTTTCTGATATTGTCTTTGATGCTGGTTTTGCCAACCAAGAAGAGGCTAATGCCTACGGCGTTTTCCCAGGCGATGTCATCATTCCTGAATCAGAAACGATTCTCACAGCCAATCAAAAAAATGTGATTTCTAAAGCTTGGGACAACCGTTATGGTGTTCTCATGATTCGTGAACTCTTGGAAAACGTTAAAGATCAAGAACTCAATAATACTCTAATTGCTGGTGCCAACGTTCAAGAAGAAGTTGGTTTACGTGGTGCCCATGTTTCTACCACTAAATTTGATCCTGAAGTTTTCTTTGCCGTGGACTGTTCTCCTGCAGGTGATATCTATGGTAATCAAGGTAAGGTAGGTGATGGTACCCTTATTCGTTTCTTCGACCCAGGTCACATCATGTTGCCAAATATGAAAGATTTCCTTTTAACTACAGCTGAAGAAGCTGGTATCAAATACCAATACTACTGTGCTGCGGGCGGAACAGATGCTGGTGCCGCTCACTTGCAAAATGCTGGTGTCCCATCAACAACTATCGGTGTTTGTGCCCGTTACATTCACTCGCACCAAACCCTTTATGCGATGGATGACTTCCTAGAGGCACAAGCCTTCTTACAAGCGATTGTTAAGAAGTTGGATCGTTCAACAGTAGATTTGATTAAAAACTACTAAGACAAGGAGTAACCCATGATTATTGGTTTTATTGGCGTTGGAAAGATGGCGACAGCCATTATCAACGGCCTAAATACAAGCTCACATCGTATCATTATTTCAGGGTCTTCCTTAGCTCGTTCACGCCAAATTGCAGAGGAACTAGAGGTTGAGGCTGCTGCTTCCCATCAAGAATTGTTGGATAATGCTGACCTGGTCATCCTCGGTATCAAACCTCAAATGTTTGATAAGGTACTAACTGGCCTCAATTTCCATCAACCTATCATGAGTATGGCTGCTGGAGTAACCTTGGAACGCCTCGCTTCACTCACCAGTCCAGACCTTCCTCTCATTCGTATCATGCCTAACCTTAACGCTCAGATTCTCAAGAGCACTACTGGTCTTTGCACCAACGATAAAGTATCTGAGGACCTTTTGGCAGTTGCCAAGGAAATCACAGATAGTTTTGGAACTACTGTTGAATTGGCTGAGAAGGACTTTGATACCTTTACTGCTCTAGCTGGCTCTAGTCCGGCCTACATCGCCCTCTTTATAGAGGCTCTAGCCAAGGCTGGCGTCAAAAATGGCCTAAGTAAGCAAGTTGCTCTGACCATTGCCACACAGACAGTTCTAGCTACTGCTGAAAATCTCAGTCTTGGTAGCGACAGTCCACATAATCTTATTGACAAGGTGTGTAGCCCTGGTGGAACCACTATCGCCGGTCTCATGGACCTTGAGCGTACAGGTCTCACCCATAGTGTGGTTTCAAGTATTGATACAACCATTGCTAAAGCTAAAAAACTATAAGAAAAAAGCTCGGAATCTTCCGAGCTTTATTTGATATATGGTGCTAACAATTGTAGGAGTAACATCATTGAAACCGCAATACTATTGTTAATCATATGAGCCATGATACAGTACTCTAACTTTTGACACTTACGATATGCTATCCCAAGGACAAACCCCATACCTGCATATACAATCCAAACACCGATGCTATTAGGCATATGAGCAAGGCCAAAGAGTAAGCTACTCAAAATCAAGCCAACAATAGAATCTGGATTAAAGACACGTCCCATGAGGATCCCTCGAAAAACCAACTCTTCCACAATCGGTGCCATAATTACTGTCAACGTTATGAGAACAAAGGGATTCATATGGATGTTTTCTATGGTTGCCTGATTGGTGCTGTTACTGACACCTTCCATCATCATGACCATTGCACCAATCCTAGTAACAATGTAAATACCTAGGTAGGTCAAGCCAATCATCCCCCAGGCCTTTAGGGAAGAAAGTGTCTTGAAGCCCTCAAGAAGACCCAAGCGTTTTCCCAAGAAAAGAGCTCCTGCGCTCATAAGAAGCAAGACAAAAATTAAGAGACAGACCAGCCTTATATCTTTGACACCTAAATAGATGGTTGGACCTTGAATAATAATTAGTATTAAGAAAGCTAGTAACAAATAGAGAAAGCGTTTAAGAATTGACCCTTTGTTCATGAGAAGCCACCTCTTTTCATCATTTATTTGTATCTTTATTATAATACAACAAAACTTATTTGACAAGACAAAAAGAGAACGAGAGGTGAATTTTTCAAGATAATATAGGCTCTTATCTTATTTTAGATAGGATGAGACGAATAAGAGAAAATCCCAATACTAAGCCATAGAGCAAGACTGATAAGACTGTAACATATGGCAACTGAATATTGACAAAGGCATATAGAGCAATCAAAGCAAAGACAAGCAAAAACTCTAAAATCAGAGTTGCAACTGCTGTCGCTTGCAAAATCTGTTTATTTCGCTCATCATAGGTAGCAATATACATCTGATGAAGACGTTTCGAATTCCTAAACGCTGCAAAATAATAAATCGACAGGGCATAACTCCCAATGGTAACCCCCACTACTAATCCTAGAGTATAATCACTAAGACTATTAGAGCGAACAATAAATAATCCCAAAATAGCCAAAGAAAGGAAAGAACATGCTACTCGGGCTATGTGTTTTTTATACTCTGATTCTGTTTTTTTCTTTCCTAATGTTTTTAATAACATATCTTGACACTCCCTTCATTATCCTTTAAAAGAGCGATATAAACTTTTTCAATGATAACTTTAAACATTCACCTTAAACAAAAAGGCTGAGTAGTACACTTATACTGTTGTTTAAGATATGGACACCCATACTGTACTCGATATGCTTAGTCTTATAATATGTTACCGCATAACCAGCTGACACAATACCATAGATGACAATTGTCTTAGGCGTAAATGCTGAGTGACCAGCCATAAAGAAAAGACTGGAAATAACAAGACCTGTCTTAAAGTATTTTCCAAAGAGCACCTTGGCTAAGAGTCCCCTAAAAACGATTTCTTCCATAACAGGAATGATAAAACCTACTACTGCAAACTGAAGATAGGTTGGTACGTGAATAAATATCTTTTTTAAAGTATCTTGATGTTCCATAGCCGCATTGTGTGTTAACTGACCAACAAAATACCCTAGAAGATCACCTAGGAAAAAGATGACGAGATTTAGAGAAGCAATCGCAACGAGACGTCTCCAATTAATCTCTTTAAGCGATAAGAGTTTAAATCTATAAGCAATCACGATAAAAATAGCCAAACTCCCTAATGCCCAAACACCGTAACCTATTTGCTCCACAAGTGAAAACTTACCATCCTGAGTAAGTAGCGGGAAAGCACGTGATAGTGTTAAATCTAAGATTAGTAGAGTGAGCGCTAAAAAAATAACACCAATTTTCTTCATTACTTGTTTAAACATATCTTTACTCCTTAATCTTCTTCAAAAATAAAGACTTCTTCAATAGCCTTTCCAAAATACCTAGCAATTTTAAAAGCTAGTTCCAACGACGCATTATAGCGTCCTTTTTCGAGTGAAATGATGGTCTGTCTCGTGACTCCCATCTCATCTGCTAACTCTGCCTGACTAATCTTATTAGCCTTGCGAAGTTCCTGAATCTTTGTTTCCATATGATACCTCAACTCTATCGTTTCTTCTCAACTATTTCGACTCCTACCCCTTTTGTCAAGTTCGCTTTACACTTATAGTATAGTTTGCTTTACATATTTTGTAAAGTTTTTTTACATTTTTTGCGAAATTTTCTTTAGCTTTTTAATGACCATATACAGAAATAGTTGAATGATTTTTTCAAAGCACTCAAAAAAGCTGACCAATTGCTCAGCCAACTTTTCTGGTCTTATCAAATTTTTGATAACTTATTTAGTTTTAAGGCGCTCAACATCACGCGCAATCACCAATTCTTCATCCGTTGGAATAACAAACACTTTAACAGCTGAATCTGCTGTTGTGATGTCGCCAACATGTCCGAAGACATTCTTTTCAGGATCCACTTCAATACCAAACCAAGTGAGACCATTCAAAACTGAAGCGCGAACTTCTGCAGAATTTTCACCGATACCCGCTGTAAAGACGATAGCATCCGCTCCGTTCAAGACACCAAAGTATTGAGCGATGTATTTACGCAAACGATCCACATAAAGATCATAGGCCAAGGCACATTTTTCATCGCCAGCATTCTTACCAGCAATGATATCACGCATATCACTTGATTTTTCAGAAATACCAAGAAGACCTGATTCCTTATTAAAGACGTGACGGATACGCTCAGCATCTGCCATGTCAGTCTCACGGTCGATAACAAATGGAATAATCGCAGGGTCAAGGTCCCCAGTACGTGTTCCCATCATAACGCCACCAAGTGGTGTCAACCCCATTGACGTGTCTACTGATTTACCACCATCAACGGCAGTAATAGAAACACCATTTCCCACATGGGCTGTGATAATCTTAGTTTCTTCAATTGGCTTACCTAACAACTTAGCTGCTTCTTGAGAAACATATTGGTGGCTAGTTCCGTGTGCTCCATACTTACGGACTTGGTAGTCTGTATAGTAACGATTAGGCACTGGATAACGGTAGGCCACTTCCGGCATAGATGTATGGAAGGCTGTATCAAAAACAGCAACACTTGTAATATCTGGGAGGAGCTCCTTAAAGGCACGAATCCCTGAAGCTGCACCTGGATTGTGTAAAGGCGCTAAGGCTGACAATTCTTCAATCTTAGCCAAGGCATCTTCATCCACCAAGCTTGATTCTTTGAAATATTCTCCACCAGCAACCACACGGTGACCAACACCTGTAATTTCATCATAGCTCTTGATAATATCAAAACGAATCAAATCATCAAGCAAGATTTTTACTGCCTGAACATGGTCAGCAATATCTAGAGTTTGCGATTCTGAACGGTCATCAAATTTTACTGTTGAAACAGAATCTTTCAAGCCGATACGTTCAATCAAACCCTTAGCAAGAACAACTTCATCTGGCATCTCATATAGTTGCCATTTCAAGCTTGAGCTTCCTGCATTAATTGCTATTGTTTTTGTCATAAGCCACCTCTTTGTAAAACGCTTTCAATAATATAGTCCTATTCTAACATGTTTTGCTAGAAAATGGAATTATCTGATTTCCATTTTTGGAAATTCTCTGTAAAATCTTTGAGGACCTCTGGGTTTTGCAAATCACTAAGTGGATAAACAAAGGTCTCAGGAGCATTTTCAGTTTGTTTTTTAAGCACAAAGATAGACTTCATGTTATGTTTATTGCCAAAAGCTGCTTCTGGAAGAGTGATAACGGCAATAATATCAGCATATCCTGATAGCCATTTCTTAAGCAAATCACTTTGTGGGCTTGTCAAAAGATTAGTTGGTGCCAAAAGAATAGCAATACCATCTTTCTTCAGGTACTTGAGTGATTGCTCCATGAGAAGGTGATGGGCATAGGTGTGTTCACCGGTTGCTGCAACCTTGAAACGACTCGCAATCTCATCATTTGGGTAATAACCAACAGGTAGATCACTGATAATAACATCACTCTCTTTGAGAATGTGTGGTCGAACAGCATCTTCTTGGATGTAAACTGCACTTGAATTCACCACATCAGCAATGCTAGCTGACAAATCGATAAGGAGATCGTCAACTTCCATTCCCATATAATTAAGGGTTTTCTGACTATTATTTAGAAGAGTTTCAGCCAAGTTTCCTGTCCCCGAACCAATCTCCAAAATATCTAATTGGTCGTCCTTGGTCAAACCTTCAAGTAGGTAAAGAATGATAAATCCAATAGCATCCGGTGTAAATTGGTGATTGGCTTGTAAGGCTTCCAATTGCCCTAGTTTAATAAACAAGAACTGAAAAGCACGACGCCACTCCTCTTTACTTAGATCAAGGGCACGTAATTTCTCGTTGTTTTTGATGATGACTTCATTAGCTACCTCAGCCCCCAAATAATAGGAATTTTGCTCAATAAGCGCATCGTAAGCATGGGTTCCAAGATCATTTTCAATGGTTTGGACATTTTCTAACAACAGCTCAAAGGCTGTCTCAATTGCTTCAAAATTCATGGTTTCCTCCGTCCTTCTATCATATCAAAAAGGAAAGAGAATTTCTATTTCTGCTCCTGCTTCTTCACATAACGATAGGTCTTGATTTGACCTTTACTGGCAACTCTAACAATCACTTGTTTGTCCTTAACCTCATAAGTCGTAGTTCCCTGAGAGAAACTAAAAGCACCTGCTTCCTTGTCCGCCAAGTCCATGGTCATCTCTGCCATGAGACGACTCTGACTGGAGATCATTTGCGCTTGGTTCTGTCTAGAGCTAGCAACCACCCGCTCCAGATAAACATGAAGAAGGAGTGTGAAAATGCCAGCCATAAAAAGAGCGTAGAGAAGAACGCCTCCCCTAACCTGTTTTTTCAAAAGCATAAACAAAACTCCTTTGTAGCCCATTTTTAAGAGTCACTTGGATGGTGACTATCTGGTTATTTTGGCTAATTGTACTAGCTTTTACATTGAAAAGCATTGGTTGATAGCCTCGACCATCAGCATTTGTTTTTCGAAAATCAGTAGCACTTGAAAGTCCAAAAGCCAGGTCTTGATTATCCTGCTTGACATAGAGTTTGTTCCCCTCTACCTTTACCAACTGACAACCTTCTAATTCTGCCTCCATTTGTTGAACGAATAGAAGCCAGTCTTGGCTTTCTTGTTGCTTGACCTGCTTAACATTGCTCACCAATACTGTAGTCAGACCTTGATAAACTTGAACTGAACCAGCAATCACCAACAAGGCCACTAGACATTCCAAGAGGGTAAAGGCGCGAACCTTACTATTGAGAGACATGAATAATCTCCTTTCCTGATTCATAAACCTCGATACCTTGCTGGCTACGTTTTACTGTCACTGTGATACCATTTAAAGTCAACTGATCCTGTTTGGTCTGAACTGCCATGGTTGCCACACTCAAAACCTCCTGTTGGTGGAGATTCCTAGCCATTAGCCTACGATTGGTATTGATCTGATCCAAGATAAGACCACTGACGAGTACTAAGACAGCCATTGCTACCAAGCTTTCGATAAGAATATAGCCTCTAAGAGACCGTCTTTTTATATTTACCGCTGCCCATGTTAAGCTGATAGGTCACCACCTCCTTATCACTTGAAAAACGAATCTTTGTGAGGCTAGAGTTGCCTCCTTTGGCATCAAACACTAGCGTCTGCCCCTTATCCAGATGTATATTTTTAGGAATCACCAGACTTGATTTTCCGTTACTGATTTTATCCTTGGACAACTGCAATTCAACATTGGACCCTTCCGCCGCTGCCAAGCGCTGACTATCTCGGTATAGGTACTCAAAGCGCAGATAAAAAAGATTAGTCTCAACCTGCTGAAAAATACCTGTGACTGAGCCTGATAAACTCATAGTGAGAAAGGCAACCACTGCTAGAGTCACCAGACTCTCCAACAAGGTAAAGGCTCTAATTGGCCACTGAGCGGCTTTCGCCACCATGTTTCGCATAGTAATCATTGTATGAATCTGCCTGTTTTTGCGTGATTTGACCTTCTGAAACAAGAGCGGCTAAGCTAGCTGTCTTGTTATTCTTCATTTCATAAAGTTCTGCTTGAGAATCCACGACCTTGACCACAGCCGCATTTCCAGTCTCTTTAACAGAATCCTTCTGCTTGCTCAAGTTAGGTACAAAGAGCAAAAGGAGAATACTGATAATGAGAAGCACGACCAGCATTTCAATCAGCGTAAAAGCACGTAATTTAACGGCATTCAATTTTTTCAACATCATTTTCATGACATCATTCCTTCCATATTTTGATACATTGGTAATAGCATGGCTGCATAGATCATTACAATCACGACAGCAACAATAACAAAAATGAGGGGTTGCACAAAGGTTGTTGCCTTATTAAGACGGTTAAAGAAAGCCTGCCAAACCTCTTCAGCATAGACTTCTAACTCATAGCCCAACCTAGCATTAGCCTCTCCATAAGCAATAATTAAGGATAGTTCCTTAGTGAAGAAAGGGTGACTAGCAATACGGTCAGGAAAACTCTGTCCTAGCATCAAGCCCTCTTCTAAATCAGCCCCCAGCTCACGAAATAGCTTGGACTTTTGCTCTTGCATAAGAGAAACCAAGTCTAACAGGTCAATGCCTTGTCCTAAGAGGTTTCCCCATTCCCTAGCATAATAGGCGGTCGTATATAGCCTGACAGTTTGGCCTATGAAAGGGATTTTTGCCATTCGTCGATAAAAGACAAGGGCTGGCTGGTGTTTGACCCATAGATAAAGAATTAAGCTTAATACAAGAAGTCCACACAAACTCACAAAGAAGAGCTGAGGAAAGATTTGAACCAACTGTACAGCCCAATTATCCTTACCATCACCCTCTAACAGTTGCGGTAAAAGATAATTTTTAAGTCCTAACATAATCAGAATCAGGAAACCCAGGAGTAGGATAGGGTAGGTCGCTACCTCCATGAGTTTCTTACGAACCTTGGTCATACGAAGCATGTAGGTTTCAATCTTGGTTAAACTCCCTAGAAGATTACCGTGCTTATCAGCAAGGGCAATCTGAGTAACAATATTGTCCGAAAAACCCACTGACGCAAACATCTGGTCTAGCCTGTCGCCTCGCATTAAGCTTGCTTTCATAAGAGATAATGACGATTCTTTCAACAAGTGACTTCGCTCCAAAAAGGCTACGATTTCAGTTAAAGTAAACCCTGCCTTTAGAAGTTGTTTGAAAAGCTGGATAACCTTGACTTGCTGATTAATCTTTAATTTTTTCCCCTTGGATATCCCCTTCAGTGAGATATCCTTGTTGAACCAAGCCTTCCAACTGTTGGTTCCAGCTGGTTGACGAATGGCTTTGGAAATTTTCACTGGCAAAATCAATCACACCTCCTCCCTTAATCAAACGCATATAGGCAATCCCTTGAAGAGCATTATCCAACTCAGACTTATCTACACCGAGGTCCAGAAGACGCTCATAAACACCTGCCACACTCTTTGCGTGAATAGTTGAAAGAACAGTCACTCCCGTCAGACTAGCTCTAATAACCGCTCGAGCAGTCTCCTTATCTCGAATCTCTCCAATAATCAAAACATCCGGGCGGTGACGTAATGATAGCTTAATCAAATTATCATAGGTCATGTCAATTGCTTGATTCACCTGGAGTTGCAAAACATTATCCTGTTTAATTTCCACAGGGTCCTCAATCGAAATCACCTGCTGCCCCTTAAAACGCTCCTGAACCAACTCATGCATAAGCGTAGTCTTTCCAGAACCAACGGGACCTGCAAAGAGATATAAGCCACGATAATCCAAAGCATCCATAATAGGCTGGATTCCTTGATTCCAGTACACTAATTCTCGACGTTCGGAATGTAGAACACGAATAACTAAACTTTCTAAGCCGCGATAATCCCCAACGGTAGACAAACGCAGAGAAACCCTTTGACCATCACCACAATCATAGTCACAAGAACCTAGTTGACTCCTACGCTTCTCACCCACCATCATTCCCGCCACAAATTTAAAGTGACCAATAAGACTAGCCATGAAATCAGGCCGATATACATCAATTAATCTCCTCTCCTGGCCAACTCGCATATAGAGCTCGTAAGTATCCTGACGTGGAATGACATAGATGTCTTGAGCCCCACAACTATCAGCATTTTTGATCATTTCCTTAGCAAATTCTGTTACCATAAGGACCTCCTCATAGTCCTATTCGTAAAAAGTTTAAGAAAATGAAAAAAAGCTCGAAAATTTCGAGCTTCTGCATTATTTAACGTTTAATTTTACAGTGGGCATGACTTGGAAGGTCATTTCGCTTTTCATATCCCGGACGGTATTTTTCCTCAGGAATTTCCTGCCAATCATCCAAAAGAGCAATCGATTGATAGACCTGCAGGTATTCGTCACACTCCTCACACCAGTGCTTATCCTCTTGATCCCAAAAAGCAGTCATGACACTACTACGGCTGATATAACTTGGAAAGGTTTCCTCCATCGCAAACCAAAGTTTTTTATAGTACTTGAGGGCATCGTAAAAATCTTCAAATTCCTTAGTACTGATGATATCCTCTTGCCAGCCTTCTAGGAACCACCACGGTTCCAAATCCCCTTTCATTTCAACTACTTGGTACATTTTTCTTTCTCACTTCATCTTTGGTGTTCTTATTATACAAAATTTTCTGGAAAAGATAAAAAAAATGGTCTTATATTTTATATTTATCAAAAATAGAAGAGATTCTAGTCATATAAATACGAAAAGAACCCACAATTCATTGTGAGTTCTTTTGCTTTCATTTTAGTCTTCAGATGATTCCACAATTGCTTCATCAACAGCAATGTTTTCAATAACTTCAACTTCGTTAACTGAAAGTGGTTCAATGTTACGGTAACGAGCCATACCTGTACCAGCAGGGATAGTCTTACCAATGATAACATTTTCTTTAAGACCAAGGAGATGGTCTTTCTTACCACGGATAGCTGCATCTGTAAGCACACGTGTTGTTTCTTGGAAGGAAGCCGCTGACAAGAATGAATTTGTTTCAAGTGAGGCTTTAGTAATACCAAGAAGGACTGGACGAGATGTTGCAGGAACACCACCAGAGATAACAATATCCTTGTTAGCATCTGTGAAGTCAGAAATGTCCATAAGTGTACCTGGAAGGAGATCTGTATCACCTGGATCCATAACACGTACTTTACGAAGCATTTGACGAACCATTACTTCGACGTGTTTGTCACCGATTTCTACCCCTTGGCTACGGTAAACTTTTTGTACTTCTGCAAGAAGATAAGTTTCAACTGACAAGGTATCACGTACTTCAAGGAGACGTTTAGGTTGGATTGACCCTTCTGTCAAGGCCGCACCACGGTGTACTTCGTCACCAACTTCAACTTTCATACGAGCTGTAAATGGAACAACGTATTCACCCATTCCAGTCTTACCTTGAACGAAGACTTTCTTAGTACGTGTTGCAGCATCTTCTTCGATTTCAATAACAGTACCCTTAACTTCAGTGATAACCGCTTCCCCTTTAGGGTTACGTGCTTCAAAGATTTCCTGGATACGTGGAAGACCCTGTGTGATATCGGTGTTTGAGGCTACCCCACCGGTGTGGAAGGTACGCATAGTAAGCTGTGTACCAGGTTCCCCGATAGATTGAGCGGCGATAGTACCAACTGCTTCACCAACTTCAACCGCATCACCTGTTGCCAAGTTGATACCGTAACAGTGACGGCAGACACCGTGACGTGTGTTACATGTAAAGACTGAACGGATAGTTACTTCTTCAACACCAGCATTGACAATAGCAGCAGCCATGTCTTCAGTAATCAAAGTATCTGGACCTACGATTACTTCACCTGTTGTAGGATTCTTAACTGATTTCTTAGTGTAACGACCTTGAAGACGTTCTTCAAGTGTTTCCGTCACTTCTTTACCATCAGTAATCGCACGGATAAGAAGACCTCGGTCTGTTCCACAGTCATCTTCACGAATGATAACATCTTGGGCAACGTCAACCAAACGACGAGTAAGGTAACCTGAGTCGGCTGTCTTAAGGGCCGTATCGGTCATACCTTTACGCGCACCGTGAGTAGAGAAGAACATTTCCAAAACGCTCAAACCTTCACGGAAGTTTGAAAGGATAGGCAATTCCATGATACGTCCGTTAGGCGCGGCCATCAAACCACGCATACCGGCAAGTTGAGAGAAGTTAGAGATGTTACCACGAGCTCCTGAGTCCATCATCATAACGATTGGGTTCTTAGGATCTTGTGTCTCAATCAGACGTTTTTCAAGTGCTTCTTTCGCTTCACGCCATGTTGTTGTAACAGCAACATAACGGTCATCATCTGTCATCAAACCACGACGGAAGGCCTTGTTAATTTCTTCAACACGATGGTGAGCAGCATCGATAATTTCTTGTTTGTTATCGATAACTGGGATATCGGCGATACCCACTGTCAAACCAGCAAGTGTTGAGTGGTAGTAACCAAGGTCTTTCAAACGGTCAAGGAAGGCTGATGTTTCAGTCGTACGAAGACGTTTGAAGGTTTCAGCGATGATGTTACCAAGATTTTTCTTCTTGAATGGCGCATTAATTTCCAAACTATCAATAACTGTTTGGATATCTTGACCTGGTTCAAGGAAGTACTTATCTGGTGTACTATCTGTCAAGTTCTCATTTGTTGTTTCTTGAAGATATGGAATTTCTGCTGGAATGATTGAGTTAAAGAGAATCTTACCAACAGTTGTAACCAAAATCTTGTGAAGTTGGTTTTCTTTCCAAGGTTTATCAGGCATGCTGTCTACTGCGATACCGACACGGCTATGCAAGTGAACATAACCATTACGATAAGCCATAACTGCCTCATCAATATCCTTGAAGACCATACCTTCACCCTCACGGCCTTCTTCTTCCATAGTCAAGTAGTAGTTACCAAGAACCATATCCTGAGATGGTGTTACGACCGGTTTACCGTCTTTAGGGTTAAGGATGTGTTCAGCCGCAAGAAGGAGCAAACGTGCTTCAGCTTGAGCTTCTTCAGACAATGGAACGTGGATGGCCATTTGGTCACCGTCAAAGTCGGCATTGTAGGCCTCACATACCAATGGGTGAAGACGAAGGGCCTTACCATCAATCAAGACAGGTTCGAAGGCCTGGATACCCAAACGGTGGAGGGTAGGTGCGCGGTTAAGAAGTACTGGGTGTTCCTTGATAACATCTTCAAGAATATCCCAAATACGTTCGTCACCACGTTCAACCATACGTTTAGCGGCTTTCACGTTACCTGCGTATTCACGCGCAACGATTTCACGCATCACAAATGGTTTGAAAAGTTCGATGGCCATCAAACGTGGCACACCACATTGGTACATTTTAAGTGTTGGACCAACGGCGATAACGGAACGTCCAGAGAAGTCAACACGTTTACCAAGCAAGTTTTGGCGGAAACGACCTTGTTTACCTTTAAGCATGTGGCTCAAAGATTTAAGTGGACGACTACCTGGTCCAGTGATTGGACGACCACGACGTCCATTATCGATAAGGGCATCTACCGCTTCTTGCAACATACGTTTTTCGTTTTGCACGATGATACCTGGGGCATTCAATTCAAGCAAACGAGCCAAACGATTGTTACGGTTGATAACACGACGATAAAGATCGTTCAAGTCAGATGCCGCAAAACGTCCACCATCCAATTGAACCATTGGACGAAGGTCCGGTGGCAATACTGGCAAGATGTTAAGCACCATCCATTCTGGTTTGTTACCAGACTTGTAGAAGGCATCAAGAACGTCCAAACGACGAACAGCTTTAACACGTTTTTGACCAGTTGCTGTTTTCAACTCTTCTTTGAGTTCAGCAATTTCAGCTTCCAAATCTACTTGTTTCAAGAGATCTTGGATAGCTTCGGCACCCATTTTAGCGACAAATGAACCATGTCCATACTCTTGCAATTTTTCACGATATTCACGTTCTGTCAAGAGAGATTTTGGTTCAAGTGGTGTTTCCTTTGGATCAATAACCACGTAAGCTGCGAAGTAAATAACTTCTTCAAGCGCACGAGGACTCATGTCCAAAGTCAATCCCATACGAGAAGGGATTCCCTTGAAGTACCAGATGTGTGATACTGGTGCTTTCAACTCGATGTGACCCATACGTTCACGACGAACCTTAGCACGTGTTACTTCAACACCACAGCGGTCACAAACGATACCTTTATAACGGATACGTTTGTATTTTCCACACGCACATTCCCAGTCTTTGGTAGGACCAAAGATCACTTCGTCGAAGAGACCTTCGCGTTCTGGTTTGAGCGTACGGTAGTTGATTGTTTCAGGTTTCTTAACTTCACCATAAGACCATGAACGGACCTTAGTTGGTGAAGCTAGTGTGATTTGCATACTTTTAAATCGATTTACGTCAACCACTAGTATTACCTTTCTTTTGTTCTATTGACAATAGCAGCGCTATTCTCACCTTTATCAGCTACCTTAGCAGAGAGAGTGAACTCCCTCTCTAAAGCTTATTTTATTCTGTTTTATCTGAAGCTTCTTTAGCTTTTTCTAATTCAGCAGCTTCTTTGGCTTGTTGTACACGTGCTTTTTCAAGATCATCAACGTGCATGACATCATCGTCTTCACCTTCATCAAGATCACGTAATTCAACTTCGTAGTCATCCTCATCAAGGACACGCATATCAAGACCAAGTGATTGCAATTCTTTAACAAGTACTCGGAATGATTCTGGTACACCTGGTTTTGGAATTGGTTTACCTTTAGTGATAGCTTCATAGGCTTTCAAACGTCCGTTAACGTCATCTGACTTGTAAGTCAAGATTTCTTGAAGGATATTTGATGCACCATAAGCTTCAAGGGCCCAAACCTCCATCTCACCGAAACGTTGTCCACCAAATTGTGCTTTACCACCAAGAGGTTGTTGGGTAACAAGTGAGTAAGGACCTACTGAACGAGCGTGAAGTTTATCATCAACCATATGGTGAAGTTTGATCATGTACATGACACCAACTGACACACGGTTATCAAATGGTTCACCTGTACGTCCATCGTAAAGGATTGTCTTAGCATCACTATCCATACCTGCTTCACGAACAGTATCCCAGAGGTCTTCTGAGCTTGCTCCATCAAAGACTGGTGTTGCGATGTGGATACCCAAGTTACGTGCAGCCATACCAAGGTGAAGTTCCATAACCTGACCGATGTTCATACGTGATGGCACCCCAAGTGGGTTCAACATGATATCAACTGGTGTACCGTCTGGAAGGTAAGGCATGTCTTCAACCGGAACAATACGAGAAACAACCCCTTTGTTACCGTGACGACCGGCCATCTTATCTCCGACCTTGATCTTACGTTTTTGAGCGATATAAACACGAACAAGCATGTTAACACCTGATTGCAATTCATCACCGTTTGCACGTGTAAAGATTTTAACATCGCGAACGACACCATCACCACCGTGAGGTACACGGAGTGACGTATCACGTACTTCACGAGATTTATCACCAAAGATAGCGTGGAGAAGACGTTCTTCAGCAGAAAGGTCTTTTTCACCCTTAGGTGTTACCTTACCAACAAGAATGTCACCTTCTTTAACCTCAGCACCGATACGGATAATACCCATTTCGTCAAGGTCTTTGAGGGCTTCTTCACCAACGTTTGGCAATTCACGTGTGATTTCTTCAGGCCCAAGCTTTGTATCACGTGTTTCTGATTCGAATTCTTCCAAGTGAACAGATGTATAAACGTCATCTTTCACAAGACGCTCACTCATGATAACGGCATCCTCGAAGTTGTAACCTTCCCATGTCATGTATGCGACGATAGGGTTTTGACCGAGGGCCATTTCTCCACCTTCCATAGATGGACCATCAGCGATAAAGTCACCTTTTTCAACAATATCGCCAACCTTAACCAAAGTACGTTGGTTATAGGCAGTACCTGAGTTTGAACGACGGAATTTTTGAATAGTATAAACATCAAGAGAACCATCTTCACGACGAACTTCAACTTTATCAGCATCAGAGTAGACAACTTTACCGTCGTGTTGGGCGATAACCGCAGCTCCTGAATCGTGGGCAGCTTGATATTCCATACCAGTACCAACATAAGGTGCTTTAGGATCAATCAAAGGCACAGCCTGACGTTGCATGTTGGCACCCATGAGGGCACGGTTAGAGTCATCGTTTTCCAAGAAAGGAATACATGCTGTCGCAACGGCAACTACCTGTTTAGGAGAAACATCCACGAAATCTACAAGGTGTGATGGGTACTCTTGGTTATTACCTTGGTGACGACCCATAACAATTTCTTCTGCAAATGTTCCATCTTCGTTCAATTTAGAGTTAGCCTGAGCAACTGTGTACTCATCTTCTTCATCAGCAGTCAACCAAACCACTTCGTTGGTTACTTTACCAGTTGCACGGTCAACCTTACGATATGGTGTTTGAATGAAACCGTACTTGTTAAGGTGTCCATATGAAGACAAGTTATTGATCAAACCGATGTTAGGTCCTTCAGGTGTTTCAATTGGACACATACGACCGTAGTGCGTGTAGTGCACGTCACGAACTTCATATCCGGCACGGTCACGTGTCAAACCACCAGGTCCCAAGGCTGACAAACGACGTTTGTGTGACAACTCTGACAATGGGTTGTGTTGGTCCATGAACTGTGACAACTGTGAAGAACCGAAGAATTCTTTAACAGCAGCAGTTACAGGGCGAATATTGATGATTTGTTGTGGTGTCAAGACTTCGTTATCTTGAACTGACATACGCTCACGTACGTTACGTTCCATACGAGCCAAACCAATACGGAATTGGTTAGCAAGCAATTCACCAACCGCACGGATACGACGGTTACCAAGGTGGTCGATATCGTCTACTTTACCGATACCTTCAGCAAGGTTGAGGAAGTAGCTCATTTCAGCCAAGATATCCGCTGTTGTTAAAGCACGAACTTTATCATCTGGGTTGGCATTACCAACAATTGTAACCACACGATCTGGATCATTTGGTGCTACAACCTTGAATTTTTGAAGAACAACAGGTTCTGTAACCACCGCATAATCGTTTGGTGTGTATACAAATTTGTTCAAATCACCATCCAAGTATTCTGCGATTGAATCAATCACATCACGTGTCATTTCAGTACCAGCTTCAACAAGGATTTCACCTGTTTCAGGATCTACCAAGTTTTCAGCAATTGTTTGTCCCAAAAGACGTGTCTTGATGTTAAGTTTTTTATTGACTTTGTAACGACCAACAGCAGCCAAGTCATAACGACGTGGATCAAAGAAACGAGCTACAAGCAAGCTACGTGAGCTGTCGGCAGTTTTTGGTTCACCTGGACGAAGACGTTCATAAATTTCTTTAAGCGCTTCATCAGTACGTGAATCTGCTGGGTTTTTGTGGATATCTTTTTCAATGGTATTACGAACCAACTCGCTATCTCCAAAGATATCAACAATTTCATCATCACCTGAGAATCCAAGCGCACGCACAAGCGTTGTGAATGGAATCTTACGTGTACGGTCGATACGAGTGTAGGCAATGTCTTTTGAATCTGTTTCAAGCTCAAGCCATGCCCCACGGTTAGGGATAACTGTTGATCCATAACCCACTTTACCGTTTTTATCAACCTTATCGTTAAAGTAAACACCAGGTGAGCGCACCAACTGAGAAACGATAATACGTTCACCACCATTGATGATGAAAGTACCCATCTCAGTCATAATAGGGAAATCTCCGAAGAAGACTTCCTGAGTTTTGATTTCACCAGTTTCTTTGTTAATAAGACGGAAAGTCACAAAGATAGGTGCTGAGTATGATGCATCGTGGATACGAGCTTCTTCAAGTGTATACTTAGGCTCTTTCAATTCGTAACCAACGAATTCCAATTCCATAGTGTCTGTGAAGTTTGAGATAGGAAGTACATCCTCAAAAACCTCTTTAAGACCAGTATCCAAGAATTCTTTGAATGAATCCGTTTGGATTTCAATCAAGTTTGGTAAATCAAGAACTTCTTTGATTCTTGAAAAACTACGACGGGTACGATGTTTCCCGTATTGAACGTCATGTCCTGCCAAGTCTTCTACTCCTTTTCTACATTCGAGACCTGCTTTGCAAGTCGTGCACTTTAAATATTTGTCTTCTGCCTTGTTCAGTTGCTTGTCCCATTAACAAGTGATTAAACACTAACCTCCACTTACCTGATTAAGGATAAGCAAAAAACTTAGTCTTTGAATTTTTAGAACCTTTAAATATGCGTTACAACACTTGAAAATCCTAAAAATAAGCACAAAAATAGCAGCTAAATCTGACCGAAAAAACGTTGATTTAACTGCTGTATCTCTTGATTGGACAATATTTCAACCAAGTAAGACGACAAATAGTTGCCTATATTATACCTAATTTTTTGCTTTTTTGCAAGTTTTCTTGGCAATTCCTAATGCCCTCCAAGAATGCTAGACCAGGCTTTTTGATAGTCACTGTCAGTTCCACCAATAGCAAATTTGTAGGTTGTATCTCCAGGCCCATTTTTAGCCCAATAAGTATCAACCATTTCACCACTTACAGAAACATTACGACCATTGACAGACACTGTTGCTGGTTTAAGGCCTGTTGATTTGAGCACACTTGCCTTAATAGCACTTGAATCGATATTAAACTTATCTCCCGTTTTAAAAATACCTGGATTGGCATTGTAGATGGCGGAAGTTAAACGAGCCATATATTGCGCATTGTAGGTGTAACCCGTTTTAGAATTGGTTGGTGTATTATTGTCATAACCAGCCCAACCACCAAGAGTAATACCAGGCGTTGAGACGATCAACCAAGCATCCGCAAAGTTATCTGTCGTTCCTGTTTTACCCATCCAGTCAGCTGAGGCTGCTGCACCATTGACATTTTTCAATTCAGAATGAAATTGAGTTGTCGCTCCCTTAACCACAACTTCCTTGAGCAGGTTATCCATGATGCTAGCCGTAGCTCTTGAAAAGACTTGAACCCCTTCAGATTTATGCTGATAGATAACTTCGCCAGTACGGTCAGTAATACTATCAATCATATGACCCTTCTCATAGACGCCACCATTTGAAAGCATCTGATAGGCATTTACTTGCTGGGCAACCGTGGTTTCAATTCCCCCGCCAAGAGGTAAACTCTCGATATTGTAGTTAGCAATCTTATAGCCCATCTTGGTCATGTAACCCTCAACATCAACATCATGACGTTGAAGCATTTGATAAGTCCAAAAGGCTGGAATGTTCCACGAGGTATTGAGTGCCTCTTGTAGGTTCATCATAGCTGTACCCTTATCACCATCATGGAGAATAGGCGTTCCACCCGTAAAATTAGTTGGGTAGTTAGAAAGGATACTTGAGCTACCCATCAAACCTTGATCAATAGCAATTCCATAAGCAATAATAGGCTTAATAGATGAGCCTGGGGAGCGTGCCGTATCAAAGGCATGGTTATTTTGATTATTTTCGTAACTACGACCACCAACAAATCCTAGAATTGCTCCAGTCGCATTATCCATGAGCACATTTCCGACTTCAACTCCACTATTTCCACCTTGGTCGAGGAGGCCACCATATTGACTCGCAGCATCTTGCATCGCATTATAAACTGCATTATCAATAGTTGTCTTAACGCTGTAGCCACCGGTTTGTAGCTCTTGTAGAGCCCTCTCACGATAGCTTTCCTTGGTCTTATCATTTTTCAACTCTTGACTCGATACCTTGTCACGTTTAACGAGATAATCATACATGACATCCTGAGCCTCAGACATGACAGAATAGTACAAATAGTCATGACTTACGGCATCAGACTTCTCACCAGTCTTGAAATCTTTAGTGATATCATAATCCTTATAGCTTTCATACTGCGACTTATCTAGATAGCCACCGCGATAAAGATTGTAGAGTACATCTTGCTGACGTGCTAAGCCATAAGAAAGATCCTCTGCATTTTTTAATTGACCGTCAGCTGTATAAGGTGAGTAGACAATTGGGCTCTGTGGCAAACCTGCCAGATAGGCCGCCTGAGGAACTGTCAAATCTGCTGCAGATACCCCAAAGATACCTTGAGCAGCCTCCTCAATACCAGCAATATTTTTCCCCTTGTTGTTACGCCCAAAAGGAGAAACATTCAGATAATCGGTTAAAATTTCATTTTTAGAAGCGCGACGCTCCAATTGTAAGGCATAGATAATCTCTGCCGCCTTACGTTTAAAGGTTGGCGCATCGCCTGTTACCTGTTGCTTGATTAACTGCTGCGTTAGCGTCGAACCACCACTTGAAGAGCCAACCCCCAAAACTGATGACACCAAAGCCCTAAAAACTGCCTTTGGTACAACACCCTTATGCTTTTTAAAATTTTCATCCTCAGTCGCAATGATGGCATTTTTGACATTGTTAGAAATCGCATCACTTTCAATAGGTGTTCTCAGCAAGTCAGTATCAATATCCGCAATCTTCTTGGAATCGGAATAGCTCATCGAAGATACCAAACTAACCTCACTAATCTGATTCAACAAGGTTTTGTCCTTAATCGACGGAACAGACTCAATTTGACTCCCCAGATAACCCAAACCAATTCCTGCACCGAATAAGGTGAGAACGATAATAACCACATAAAAGAAATCAGACAAGAGCTTTAAGGTTTTTAAGAAAACATCACCCATGTCTAAGAGTGTCATCCCATCCTCAGGCGACTTCCGTGCTTGCTTACGATTCCACTTAGATCCAGTCGTAGCTTTCCTTTCTTTAAAAGATTTATCTCCTCTTTTAGACCTAGAACCAGCAAACTTTGTACGAATAGTCTGCCCTAGTCGCCTAAAATAATTTATTATTTTTTCAAAATTCATAGAAATACCTCAAAGCCTATTATAACAAACTTTGACAAAGCTTGCATAGGCCTACTTTCTTTTGGTATAATGGTGCAGAATATACTTTACTGGAGAATATCATGACAATTTTTGAAGAACTAAAAGCACGTGGCTTGATTTTTCAAACCACAGATGAAGAAGCCCTTGTAAAAGCCTTTGAAGAGGGACCAGTCTCATACTACACTGGTTATGACCCAACAGCAGACAGTCTCCACCTTGGACACCTTGTCGCTATCCTTACAAGTCGCCGACTTCAATTGGCTGGACACAAACCTTACGCCCTCGTTGGTGGTGCAACAGGTTTGATTGGTGACCCATCATTTAAAGATGCTGAACGTAGCCTGCAAACCAAAGAAACTGTTGAAGGTTGGGTTGAAAAAATCCAAGGACAACTCTCTCGTTTCCTTGATTTTGAAAATGGTGACAACAAGGCCGTTATGGTCAACAACTATGACTGGTTTGGTTCAGTCAGCTTCATTGATTTCTTGCGTGACGTAGGTAAATACTTCACAGTTAACTACATGATGAGTAAGGAATCTGTTAAGAAACGTATCGAAACAGGTATCTCTTACACTGAGTTTGCCTACCAAATCATGCAAGGTTACGATTTCTATGAACTCAACGATAAGTACGGCGTAACCCTCCAAATTGGTGGTTCTGACCAATGGGGTAACATGACAGCAGGTACTGAGCTCTTGCGTCGTAAAGCAGACAAATCTGGACATGTTATCACTGTACCACTTATCACAGATTCAACTGGTAAAAAATTCGGTAAATCAGAAGGTAACGCTGTCTGGCTTGATGCTACTAAAACAACACCTTACGAAATGTACCAATTCTGGCTCAACGTTATGGATGATGACGCCGTTCGCTTCTTGAAGATTTTCACTTTCTTGTCACTTGAAGAAATCGAAGAGATCGGTAAAGAATTTGACCAAGCTCGTCACCAACGTTTGGCACAAAAGGTTTTGGCTCGTGAAGTTGTGACCTTGGTTCACGGTAAAGAAGCTTACGAACAAGCTGTTCACATCACTGAACAACTCTTCGCTGGTAACCTTAAAGCTCTCTCAGCACGCGACCTTAAAGTTGCCCTCAACGGTGTCCCAACATATGAAATTTCAGCAGATGAAAATCTGAACATCGTTGAACTTCTCGTCAATGCAAAAATTTCACCATCTAAACGTCAAGCACGTGAAGATGTCCAAAACGGCGCTATCTACATCAACGGTGAACGTGTACAAGACTTGGATTACACTCTCTCAGACACAGATAAAATTGATAATGAAATTACTGTTGTCCGTCGTGGTAAGAAGAAAAACTTTGTCTTGACTTACTAATTTATAGCTATTCTCACTCCGTAATGGAGTGAGTTTTTTTGTTGCACTATATTTTACAATTTATCTACCAAAAAAGAGCAGTAGGATTGATTCCCAACTACTCTCTTCAGAAACAAAAAACCAGCACTAGGCTGGTTTTCGAGACTATCACATTAGTTATAGATTTTGAATGCGTCGTCGTCGTTTTGACCAACGAATGGCATTGCTTTACGCAATTCAGCACCAACTTTTTCGATTTCAAGGTTAGCAGCTTCTTCACGGTAAGCAGTAAGTTTTGGACGTCCAGCCTTGTAGTCGTTAACGAAGTCGTTAGCGAATTTACCGTTTTGGATGTCAGCAAGAACTGCTTTCATATTTTCTTTCACTTGTTCAGTGATAACACGTGGACCTGATACGTAGTCACCGAATTCAGCAGTGTTTGAAATTGATTGACGCATTTTCTTGAATCCACCTTCGTAGATCAAGTCAACGATCAATTTCATTTCGTGAAGCACTTCAAAGTAAGCCAATTCTGGAGCATATCCAGCTTCAGTCAAGACTTCAAAACCAGCTTCAATAAGGGCAGTCAAACCACCACAAAGAACTGCTTGTTCACCAAACAAATCTTCTTCAGTTTCTTCTTTGTATGTTGTTTCAAGAAGACCAACACGTGCTGCACCAACACCTTTACACCAGTCCATAGCGATGTCTTTAGCGTTACCTGTAGCATCTTGGTATACTGCGTAAAGAGCAGGTACACCAAAGCCTTCTTCAAATGTACGACGTACCAAGTGACCTGGTCCTTTAGGTGCACACATAAATACATCAACATCTGCTGGTACTTTAATGAATTCAAAGTGGATGTTGAATCCGTGAGCAAAACCAACAGCGTTACCAGCTTCAAGGTTTGGAGCGATTTCTGCTTCGTAAAGTTCTTGTTGGATTTCATCTGGAGCCAAGATCATGATAACATCAGCCAATTTAGTTGCTTCTGCTACTGTGTAAGTATCAAAACCATCTTCTTTAGCTTTATCAAATGATTTACCTGGACGAACACCGATGATAACATCGTGACCTGTATCACGCAAGTTTTGTGCATGCGCATGACCTTGTGAACCGTAACCGATAACGGCGATTTTTTTACCATCAAGTGCTGGTACTTTTACGTCTTTTTCATATTCCATTTGAACTGCCATAGTAGTATGTCTCTTTTCTAAAATAATATTTAATTGCCTTTTTAAGGCTGGGTTAACAAATTTATAATGGATTTTTTAATCGCGGGTAAATCCAGTAGCACCCGTACGAGCAATATTCTTGATACCGTAAGGTCGAATAACTCGTAGAAGCGCCTCACTCTTCTCAGCATCACCAGTCATCTGGATAGTGATAGAGCTTGGTGCAACATCCACCACCGAAGCACGGAAGGGTTGAATGATTGCCAAGATTTCAGCACGTTTAGAAGTTGGTGCTGACACCTTGACCAATATAACCTCACGCTCCAAGTGGGGACGATCAGTGATGTCACGAATGCGAATCACATCAATCTGACGATTAAGCTGTTTAATAATCTGCTCAACCTCATTATGAGAATTCACATCAATGATAATTGTAATACGTGAAACATCAGGATTTTCCGTTGCTCCAACGGAAATACTCTCAATATTGACCTGACGGCGTGAAAGCACTCCAGTGAAGCGATTAAGAACACCTGATCGGTTCTGAAGTTTAGCTGTTAACATTCTACGCATTGAACTTCACCCCCAACATTTCATGATTACTCTTACCAGCTGGAACGATTGGCAAAACATGCTCTTTACGAGAGATATCAACCTCGATGAACATCGGCACATCCTCTTTGATAACTTCCAAATCCTGATCAATCGTTTCTGGATTATCAAACTTATAAGACTTAATGCCATAAGCTTGAGCCATCAGTTGAAAATCAGGAAGAGTGTCAAAGACAGACTCTGACGTGCGCCCTTCGTAGAAGGACTCTTGCCATTGACGCACCATACCAAGTGAGTGGTTATTCAACATAACAACCTTGATTGGCACCTTGTAAATGTTTAAAATAGCCAATTCTTGGTTCGTCATTTGGAAACCACCATCACCAACAAAGAGGATAACTTCTTTATCAGGATTAGCAATTTTAGCACCAATTGCTGCTGGGACACCAAATCCCATGGTTCCAAGACCACCTGATGTCACCAGTTGACGCTCATTTTGGTATGGATAATACTGAGCTGTCCACATTTGATGTTGCCCAACGTCAGTGACAACAACTGCATCACCCTTAGTCAATTCACCGATACGCTCGATAACTGCCTGAGGCTGTACCATGCGTTCTTTCTTATCGTAAGAACGTACACGCTCTTTATCTTTTGTGACTTTTTCAATCCATTTTTCAGTGTTATTCTTAACCACTGGTTCTGCTAAGAGCATTCCAAGAGCTTGCTTGGCATCACCAACAACTGGTAAATCTACCGCAATAATCTTGCCAATCTCAGCCGGATCCACATCAATATGAACAACCTTTGCATTCTTAGCAAATGTTTTTGGATTACCTGTCAAGCGATCATCAAAACGACAACCTATGGCAATCATAAAGTCAGCATCAGTCATAGCAATATTAGATGCATATGAACCGTGCATACCACCCATACCCAAGAAGAGGGGATGACTAGTAGCAATTGTTCCCTGACCTAGAAGACTTGTAACAACTGGAATTTGGTAGCGTTCTGCAAAAGCAACTAGCTCCTTAGCAGATTCAGAATAAGCCACTCCACCCCCAGCTACAATAACCGGCTTCTTAGCTTTGCCCAACTGTTTCAAGATTTTCTTAATTTGCATCTCGTTTGGTCTCAGCGTCGGTTGGTAACTTGGAAGATTGATTTCAGGATCGTTGATGAACGCAGTTTCCTTAGCTACAACATCTTTTGGAAGGTCGATAACAACCGGACCAGGACGTCCTGTCGTTGCGATATGAACCGCTTCTCGAATAGTACGAGGAATATCAGCCGTATCGCGAATCTGGTAGTTGTATTTAGTAATTGGCATGGTAATTCCGACAATGTCAGCCTCTTGGAAGGCATCCTTACCAATACCTGGTGTTGCAACCTGACCTGTAAAGACTAGGAGAGGTACACTATCACTCATAGCATCTGCAATGCCGGTAATAGCATTCGTTGCACCGGGGCCACTCGTTACAAGAGCAACACCGAGTTTACCAGTTGATTTGGCATAACCTTCAGCTTCGTGCAGACTTCCTTGCTCATGACGAGATAAGATATGATTAATCTTGTCATTTTTGTAAATAGCATCATACAAAGGAAGAACCGCTCCGCCAGGATATCCAAAGATAGTTGAAATCCCAAGTTCAAGAAGTGTATCAAGAATTAAATCAGCACCAGAGCGTGCTTCTTCAAGTTCAATTTTCTTCACATGGACCTCCTTTAGTAGTTGTTTTTTTCGAATTGTCTAAAAATTCAAAACCTTGTATACTATGATAACATTTTTAACCAAATTTGCAAGGGTTTCGGAGAAAAATATCACAAACTCTTCGGAAAGAATGTTCTTAGTTTTTTTCTTGTGCTTGACGTTCTGCTTTACGTTCTTCGAATTCTTCGTCACTCATCAAAGTTCCGCCAACATTGGCTGACTTAGCAAAGGCTGTATAGCGACGCAACCAACCACTTGAAATTTTTGATTTGAAAGTTTTCAAATGTTTGCGGCGTTCTTCAAGGGTTGCATCATCGACAAGCAGATCAAGGGTACGATTTGGTAGGTCAATCACGATTTCATCCCCATCTTCGATTAGGGCGATATTACCACCTTCTGCTGCTTCTGGAGAAACGTGACCAATAGCAATACCACGAGTAGCTCCTGAGAAACGACCATCCGTAATCAGAGCCACATCCTTACCAAGACCGCGTCCGACAATCTTAGAAGTTGGTGCCAACATTTCTGGCATACCAGGTCCACCCTGAGGACCTTCGTAACGAATGACAACGACATGGCCCTTCTTAACTGTTCCATTATCAATCAATTCAAGGGCCTGATCTTGTGAATCACAACAAATAGCTTTACCACGGAAAGTTTTAACAGATGGATCTACACCACCGACCTTGATAACAGCTCCATCCTGAGCAATATTTCCGTAAAGGATAGACAAACCACCAACTGGTGAGATAGGATGCTCAATTGGATGGATAATTTCTTCATTCTTGATTTCAGCACCAGCTACGTTTTCTTTCAAAGTTTTACCAGTAACTGTAATACGATCACCTTTAATGGCTCCTTTTTTAATCAACTGATTAATAATGGCTGGAACACCACCAGCTTCATGGACATCATGCATAGTGTAAACACTTGAAGGTGCAATTTTAGAGAGATAAGGTGTCTTCTTGGCAATTTCGTTAATCTCCTTAAGGTCATAGTCAATACCGGCCTCACGCGCAATAGCAAGAGTATGAAGAACAGTATTGGTTGAACCACCCATGGCCATATCTAGAGCAAACGCATCATCGATGGCTTCTTTGGTCACAATATCACGTGGGCGAACATTATTTTTGATGTTATCCATCAATTTTGTGGCTGCTTGACGAACCAATTCACGACGTTCATCTGAAACGGCTAGGATAGTACCGTTACCTGGAAGGGCAAGGCCCAAAACTTCCATCAAACAGTTCATTGAGTTAGCGGTAAACATTCCTGAACATGAACCACAAGTTGGACAAGCATTTTTCTCCAAATAATCGAGCTCATCCATGCTCATATCACCAGCCTGATAAGTACCTACTGCTTCAAACAAACTTGAGAGAGTCGCTTGATGACCAGTCATGTCAACGCCACCCTTCATAGGTCCACCAGAACAAAATACTGCTGGCACATTAGTACGCATGGCCGCCAAAATCATCCCTGGTGTAATCTTATCACAGTTAGGAATGTAGAAAACCCCGTCAAACCAGTGGGCATTAATAACTGTTTCTGCAGAATCGGCAATCAATTCACGAGATGGAAGACTGTAACGCATCCCAATATGTCCCATGGCAATCCCATCGTCCACACCAATGGTATTAAACTCAAAAGGAATACCGCCAGCCTCACGGATAGCTTCCTTGGCAATATCTGCTAATTCACGCAAGTGAACATGCCCTGGAACAATGTCAATATAAGAGTTACAAATAGCAATGAAGGGCTTTTGCATATCCTTGGCAGATTTAACTTGCCCAGTCGCATACAAAAGTCCGCGTGCTGGTGCCTTATCAACACCAACTTTGATCATATCACTTCTCATGATCTTACCTTCAATCTATAAAATTTCTTACAACATATGTTACCACTTTGGAAAGTAATGTCAAGGAATTTTCAGAATATTTTTGTAATTCCGAAAAGATATCCCTGCTATATCAAAACTGACAAAACAAAAAGGAAGCCCTAAGACTTCCTAAATGATTATTCAAAATTATTCAACACTGAAGAGGTATGGATAAACTGGTTGGTCTCCTTGGAAGATTTCAACTTCGATATCTTCGTGAACCTCTTCCAATTTTTCCGCAAGTGCTTGAGCTTGTTCTTGATTACCTTCTTCGCCGACGTAAATCATAACAATTTCACTGTCTTCATCAATCATCTTGTCAAAGGTGTCAAAAAGGGCTTGGTCCATATCTGGGGTAGACACAAGGATCTTACCATCCACCATACCAAGGATATCATTTTCATGAATCTCAAGACCATCAATAGTTGTATCACGTACTGCCAATGTCACGCTACCACTTGTTACATCTGAAAGACTAGCTGTCATAGCTTCAACATTAGCTTCGATACTTTGGCTAGGATCGAAAGCGAGCAAACTTGTAAATCCTTGTGGTACTGTACGTGTTTCAACAACAGCCGCATTGACATCTACTACTTCAGCAGCTGATTGCGCTGCCATAAAGATGTTTTTATTATTTGGCAAGATGATTACATTCTTAGCATTGACCTGTTCAATAGCCTTAACAATATCTTCTGTTGATGGGTTCATTGTTTGACCACCTGAAATCACATAGTCAACACCTTGTGATTTGAAGATTTCTGCAAGGCCATCTCCGGCAACAACTGCAATAAGGGCAAAGTCTTTAGGAGCAGAAGGTGCAGCTTGGATAGCTTCTTCTTTTTGAACTTGTGCATCGTGTTGGTTACGCATGTTGTCAACCTTAACTTTGACAAGAGCCCCATATTTAAGACCTTCTTGCATGACAAGACCTGGATCCTCTGTATGGACGTGAACTTTTACAATTTCATCGTCGTTAACCACAAGAAGTGAATCCCCAAGGTTACTCAAGTAATTTTGGAACTCTTCATAGTCAAAGTCTTTCACATAAGTCGGACCTTGTTTGAGACCAATCATGATTTCCGTACAGTAACCGAAGGTAATGTCTTCTGTGGCAACATGACCAGCAACTGACTTATGGTGTTCTGCATTGATCATCTCTGTCATCGTAGCAGGTGTCGCTTGGAAGTCCTCTGAAGCGATATACTCACCTGTAAGGGCTGACAAGAAACCTTCATAAATAAAGACCAAACCTTGACCACCTGAGTCTACTACTCCAACTTCTTTCAAAACTGGAAGCATCTCTGGTGTCTTAGCCAAGGCAGCCTTAGCTCCGTCAAGAGCTGCACGCATAACCTCAACAGCATCATTCGTAGATTCAGCTTTCTTAATCGCTGCTGAAGCTGCACCACGTGATACTGTAAGGATTGTTCCTTCGACAGGTTTCATAACAGCTTTATAAGCAACTTCAACCCCTGCTTGGAAGGCGTGAGCTAAATCTTGACCATCAAGTTCCGTTTTATCCTTGATACTTTGACCAAATCCACGGAACAATTGTGACGTGATAACACCTGAGTTACCACGGGCACCCATCAAAAGACCCTTAGACAAAATCTGACCAACTTCACCAACTGTTGAAGCTGATTGATCTGCGACAGCTTTAGCTCCGTTATCCATAGTCATTCCCATGTTTGTTCCAGTATCTCCATCTGGTACTGGGAAGACATTGAGTGAATTCACATATTCTGCTTGCTTACCTAGACGTGTTGCTGCCGCTTGGACCATCTCCTGAAGCAAGCTTGTTGTAATTTTAGACACTAGTTTTCTCCTACGACTTTAATATTTTGAACGTAAACATTTACTGTTTCAGCCTTGATACCGAGTTGATTCTCAAGATTAAATTTCACACGTTCTTGAATATTTTTTGAAACCTCACTAATCTTAACACCGTAACTCATAACAGTGTAAACATCCACAGTAATACCTGCATCAGTAGATTTCACGACAACTCCTTTTGCGTAGTTTTCCTTTCCAAGAAGTGCTTGAAAATTATCTCGGATAGCACTCTTACTTGCCATACCGACAACGCCAAAAATTTCTGTTGCTGAACCGCCAACTACTGTTGCGATGACATCATCTGACAATTCGATTTGACCATCTTTTGTATTGATTTTTACAGTCATAATTACTACCTCAAAAAGTTTTTATCAGCTTATTTTACCATATTCGAGCTTACTTGTAAAAAATAAGAAGAAGATACCCTTTGAATAAGAGTATCTCCTCAATATTTATCATTAAAACTTTCTCTTTATGAGATAACGACGGTACATCACATAGAGGAAGACCGCACGCCATACATTATCAACAACAGTTGCAATCCAGACGCCTGCAAGACCCATTCCCAAACTCACTCCTAGGAAGTAGCCTGAGAAAATTCGGATAATCCACATCCCAATAGTTGTCGCATAGAAAGGCATCTTAGCCTTACCCAGACCTTGCCAAACTGCAGTGTAGACTAGAGTCGCCGAAGTCACGGGATTCCCAAGGAAAGAATAAAGAATAACTACCTGACTAGCCGCAATAGCTGCTTTATTATCTATAAAGAGACTTGATAATCCTTGTCCAAAAAGCAAGATACCCCCTGAAACCAGAACCATCAAGAAGGTTGAAATCCAATAAGACTCTCGTATAATACGCTTCATCTGCGCCTTATCCCCTCGTCCCAGACTATTGGCAACCAAGATAACTGTAGCCGTGGCGACTCCCATACCGGGCATATAGTTAAACTGAGTGAGGTTTTCACCAATGGCGTTACCACCGACAACGGCTGTACCAAAGGTAACAATAATAGCCACAATGACCACATCTCCAGCACGCATCATCAGTCGTTCACCTGCTGCTGGCAGAGCAATCCCCAACAACTCCCTGTTGAAAGGTTTGGTAACTTCAAGCTGCTTCACATCCAGTTTCATCGCTTGCCACAGTATCACTGTCCCAACCAGACGAGAAAAAACCGTAGCCGTTGCGACCCCAATAATCCCCCAATGTCCCACAAAGATAGCTAAAGAAGATAAAATAGCATTAAGGACATTAGTCAAAAGACTGACGACCATGGAAATACGAGGCCGTCCCTTGGCCCGTAATATGTTACCAAAAGTAGTCATTAAGGCTAGGAAGACCACTCCTCCACCGACAAGAGCAAGGTAGAGACTACCAGCCTGAGTCACAGATTGCTCAGTACCTAAAAGATTAAGAATGGCCCCACCACCAAAAATGGAAAGTAAACCAAGAATGAGACTAAGAGCAAGGGTAATAATAATAGCATCCCAGGTGTCTCGGTTAGTCGCTTTAACATCTCCCTTCCCTAGACTTCTAGCAATGACACTGGCACTTGAGGCTCCTAGAGCAATGAAGATAGCTTGGTAAATCGTGATTATATTATTGGCTACGGAAACCCCTGATATGGCGACAATACCAACCTGAGCCACTAGGTAAGAATCGACAACCCCCATCAACATTTGTAGAAGGTTTTCGGCCATAGCAGGCAAGGCTATGTTTAGAATTTTCTTTGTTTCTGTCATAATATTCTCTTCTATATTGATAAAAATAGGGCTGATTTCTCAGCTCCTATTTTTTTTATTCTTATACACCAAGATAGCTTTCAACTGCTTTTTGCATATCAGCTGCCGCAACAACTGTTTTATGGCGAACTTCCGCATGTTCAAGTCCATCTACAGCAGCTGGGATAGCTACACCTGAAAGTTGGTGCAAATCTTCTACTGCTTTGAAATCATCCCCACTGTCTTTACCAGTGACAGCTGAAATAGCCACACGTGGGAATTTATATGGGCTAGCTGTTGAAGCGATAACTGTAGGGGTGTGGTCATCTGTCTTTTGAACATATGCTTCGTAAACCGCTGAGGCAACCGCTGTATGAGGATCTTCGATATACTTGTCTTCTTCATAAACACGTTTGATTTCAGCAGCTGTTTCATCCTCAGTTGCAAATCCTGCTGCAAACAAGTCAAGAATATCTTTATCTGCACCAGCCAAAGTATACTCGCCCTTAGTCACAAGTGCATCCATGAGCTCTTTAGTCTTAGCAGCATCATTACCAAGAAGGTGGAAAATCAAGCGTTCCAAGTTAGAAGATACCAAGATATCCATAGAAGGACTTGTCGTTACCTTGAAATCACGTTTCTTGTCATAAGTACCCGTTGCGAAGAAGTCTGTGAGGACGTTATTTTCATTAGAAGCACAGATTAATTTGCCAACCGGAACACCAATCTGACGTGCATAATAAGCCGCCAAGATATTACCAAAGTTTCCTGTTGGTACTGTGAAGTTGACCTTATCTCCGTTTTGGATATGACCTGCCTTAACCAACTGCGCATAGGCATATACATAGTAAACCACTTGTGGTACCAAACGACCAACGTTCATTGAGTTAGCTGATGAGAATTGCGTATGATGAGCCAACAATTTCTCACGCAAGTCAACATCATTAAACATACGTTTCACATCGGTTTGGGCATCATCAAAGTTACCATCAATGGCAATAACGTGAGTGTTAGCTCCTGTTTGAGTGGTCATTTGCAATTCTTGGATTTTTGAAACACCGTCTTTTGGATAAAAGACAATAATTTCAGTTCCAGGAACATCTGCAAAACCAGCCATAGCAGCCTTACCAGTATCACCTGATGTCGCTGTCAAGATAACAATCTTATTATCAACACCTTGCTTTTTAGCTGATGTTGTTAGCAAGTAAGGCAAGATTGAAAGGGCCATATCTTTGAAAGCGATAGTAGAACCATGGAAAAGTTCAAGGTTGTAGTGGTTCTTAAGTTTAACTACTGGTGCAATAGCAGCTGTATCAAATTTGTCGTCATAAGCATTTGTGATACAGTAATCTAATTCCTCTTCCGTAAAATCATCCAAGAAAGCTGACAAGACCAATTTAGCAACTTCTTGGTAAGAAGCATCTTTCAATTGATCAAAGTCCAAAGCAACCTCAGGTGTTGACAATGGTGTGAACAAGCCACCATCTGTTGCCAAACCTTGAAGAATAGCTTGACTAGCAGTTACTTTATTATTTTCGTCACGTGTTGATTGGTATACAAGTGTCATGGTAAATCCTCTTTTTAGATAGTGTGTGGCTCTATTGTAGCATAATTGTCAGAATATTTCTACACGTATTGTGACTTGTGAGAAAATCATTCGGATATCACCTTATTCTCTTCCCTCAACGACATGAAAAAATCCGGAATAGCGATTCCGGATGTCATTTTAAAATTTATCTTTGGTGTCATTCTTAGTTGAGAAAGTAATATCTTTTGATTTACCATCACCACTAAGCGTTACTTTCTTGTCTTTTTTAGTCACTTTTAGCTCTTGACCTTTTTTCACATTGAGACCATCGATATCAACATCTTTATTGACAGAAGTAACAGTCATCTTATGTCCCAAGCGACTAACCTTCCCTTTGAAAAGGGTTGTTGTTGTTTCGCCTGTCTTCGAATCATACTTTTGACCATTATCTTTCGCAGCTTTTTCAAGAGCTTCATCAAGTTCTTTTTCTATGGTTTCCTCACTATAATAGTTTTCAAAGGAATCTCCATAGAAGGCTTTAAATAAATCTCCAAAGGCTGAGAAGGACTTCTGAACCCTCTCACGATAGTCCTTGATATAGGTTTTCTTATCAAAAGTATAGCTAGCAGTCACCTTCGCATTGCTACCTTTTACTTTCATGGTTACAGCAGTATCTTTAAAGTACTTTTCAAGCTCCTTACTATCCAAGTCTGTCAAACTTTCAGACATGCTTGAGCTATACTCTCTACCTAGAGAACTACTGTACCATTTGCCATCAATATTACCTGTCACATAACGGTAAGTCATAAAGCCACCGATACATAAGAAGACAAGGACTACTGCTGACAAAACTGAGACTAGGATGCGTTTTTTCTTTTTGGAATCCATTGGTTTTTTAGGAGCCAAATTTGCCATAGCTACTTGTCCTTCTGGAAAAGGAACCGTAGAAGGTGCAGTTGCTGTTACTACTGGTGCCGTTTCAGTTGGTAGAGGACTAGTACTTGTCTCGACGATTTCCGCCTCAACCTTAATGGGTTCAGTAGTAACTGTATCTTCAGTTTTAGCCGGTGCTTCATTAATAAACTCTCCAGCTTTCAACGCATCCGCCATTTCCTGAACACTCGGCTTACGTCCGTTTACCGTTTCAAAATAGTCCAACCATTCTGCTCTTGTCATTTATATTCCCCTTTAATTTCCTTTTTTATTTATTTTTTGTAAAGCTAATGTCACCAAATTCACTGTGTGCCTTAATAGTAAAGCCTCCATTGTTAGGCGTATAATCTAATACATCACCTTTTTTAAAAGCATCTGAATCTCCAGCCTTATCCACAGTGATTGTTTGCTCCCAACGGTTAATATCACCCGTAAAAGCAGTTGTTGTGACACGACCGGTTTTGGCATCGTAGGTATAACTCTTTGGAAGTTCTTTCTTCACTGTCTCATCAAACTGTTTATAGTAGTCTTTTTCTGACAATGAATAACTATCAAAAACCTCCGAGAACTCCTCGCCGTACTGACCTTTCAATTCAGTAACTCTACTCTGGTAAGCCTGATAAAGACCTTTACGATTGTAAACAAAGCTCACTTTTAAGTGAGCCTTATTGTCAGTAATACTCATTACTGTATTGATATCGGTGATAAGATCTTGACCTTGTGGTAAAGCATTACTAACTTTATTCTTAGTATTAGCAGTATCTTTCAGAGTGGCTAACATTTTCTCACTAAAGGTTGGGCTTGTCCAATCGCCCTCAATGCTTGCGACTCGATAACGGTATCCCATCACGAGACAAACAATCAAAAGTATGGTGAGTATCGCTGCAATCACACCTGATACCATCCCCACAATATTCTTTGAGGTTACTGGCTCCTTTGATTCTTTTACTTGTTGACTAGGATTGAATTGAACACTCACCATCCTATCAGCATTAAACTCTTTAAACTTATTAGTCGCTCTATTCCCTGCTGCAGAAGCCACTGGTGGCCTCAATTCACGAGACTTGAGAGGATGTGCTGTTTCACCCAAACTAAGCCCTTCTTCTTTTGTCATAGGAATCTCCTTATCTCGCTGTAAGGTTATTATAACAATTCTTAAAGCGTTTTTCTATCTTATTCGGGAAAGTCCTTTATTTTTAATTTGGATAAACACTCTAATATAGAAGGTTTCTAGCAAAAAAAAGTAGCCCCTATAGAGCTACTTTAGTCTATCGCTTATCCTTTATAATCAAAGGCAATTTCGATGATTTCTTTCAATTCTGAAATAAGTGGTTCTTTCGGATTAGCTGTTGTACATTGGTCTTCATAAGCATGTTCGGCCAAAGTATAGGCAGTGTCTTGAAGAAGTTTCTTAGTAACACCTTGTCCCTTCCAGTTCATGTCAATACCAACGGCAATACCCAATTCGTATACTTTTTGTGCCAAAACTTCAACCAACTCAGCATCTGATTGCTTGTCAGTACCCCATCCCATGAAACGAGCGATATCTGCGTAATCTTTGTCTGCACGGAAGTAGTCATATTTAGGGAACATAGCGTGTTTTTGAGGATCACGACCGTTGTAACGGATAACGTGAGGCATCAAAATCGCATTAGTACGTCCGTGTGGAATGTCAAACATAGGACCAACCTTATGAGCTAGTGAGTGGTTGATACCAAGGAAGGCATTGGCAAAGGCCATACCAGCCATTGTTGACGCATTATGCATCTTTTCACGTGATTCTTCATCACCAAAGCGGTAAGAATGTTCAAGATTTTCAAAAACAAGTTTAATTGCTTGGAGTGAAAGCCCACGTGTATAGTCACTAGCCATGACTGATACATAAGATTCAATGGCGTGAGTCAAAACGTCCATACCTGTATCTGCTGTAACGCTGGCAGGTACACTCATAACCAAAGCAGGGTCAACGATAGCAATGTCCGGAGTCAAAGCATAATCTGCCAATGGGTACTTGATATGAGTTTCACTATCAGTGATAACCGCAAATGACGTTACCTCTGAACCTGTCCCTGAAGTTGTTGGGATACAGATGAATTGTGTCTTCTGAGCGTAAGGAATCTTGTAAGTACGTTTACGGATATCCAAGAATTTTTGTTTAGCACCGAAGAAGCTTACATCTGGGTGTTCGAAGAACATCCACATAGCCTTAGCAGCGTCCATTGCAGAACCACCGCCAAGAGCGATGATTACATCTGGTTGGAAATCTACAAAGCGTTCCAAACCTTTATAAACGGTATTAGTAGATGGGTTTGGCTCAACATCTGAGAAAACATCTACTGCCGGTCTGTGGCGGTTAAGTTCCAATTGGCGTTTAACCAAGTCTGCATAACCAAACTGAACCATACCAGGGTCACAAACCAACATCACGCGCTCAGCTTCAATGTGACGCAAGTAAGTTATTGAATCTTTTTCGAAGAAGATTTTTGGTGGGACGCGAAACCATTGCATGTTATTGCGACGCTTTGACAATGTTTTAACATTCAAGAGATCAAATGAGCTAACATTGTGTGACACTGAGTTATGACCGTGTGAACCACAACCAAGAGTCAATGATGGAATCATGTTATTGTAGATATTACCGATACCACCTTCAGCTGATGGGCTATTAACCAAGACACGGCAGGCTTTCATGCGGATACCATATTGGAGTTGGAGCTCTTCATTTTCAGTGTGGATAACAGCAGTGTGTCCAAGACCACCCAAATTGAGCATGCCTTCTGCTTTTTTGAATCCATCTTCAACGCCATCAGATTTGATAAGAGCAAGTACTGGAGACAATTTTTCCAAGGCAAGTGGGTGTTCCATTGTTGCATCTGGAATTTCTGCCAAAAGCATTTTTGTACCTGCAGGAACTTTAAGGCCAGCTTTTTCAGCAATTTCAATAGCTGAGTGACCTACAATGGCACCATTTACAGCTGTACGCGCTTCATTAAGAACGACTTTTTCCAATTTAGCAATGTCAGCTTTTTTAGAAATGATGACACATTGATGTGCTTCAAATTCAGCCTTAACTTCGTCATAAATAGCTGCATCAACGATAGCTGCTTGTTCAGACGCACAAATCATACCATTATCAAAAGTTTTTGAAACGATGATATCGTTGACCGCACGTTTAACCTTAGCATCAGCAGCGATGTAAGATGGGACGTTTCCAGCTCCTACACCAAGTGCTGGTTTACCAGTTGAGTAAGCTGCTTTAACCATACCAGGTCCACCAGTCGCAAGTACTGTGGCAATCTTAGGATGGTTCATCAAGAGACCAGTCGCTTCGATAGATGGCTCTTCAATCCACTGAATACAGTTCTTAGGTGCACCAGCTTCAATAGCAGCATCGCGAACAATGCGCGCAGCTTCTGCTGATGATTTTTGAGCTGATGGGTGGAAGGCAAATACAATTGAGTTACGTGTTTTCAACGCAATCAAAGCTTTGAAAATAGTAGTAGATGTTGGATTAGTTGTTGGAGTTACCCCACAGATAACACCTACCGGCTCAGCGATAGAAACCAAACCTTGTTCTTTATCTTCAGCAATAACGCCTACAGTTTTGTCATATTTAATACTATTCCAAATGTATTCAGAAGCATACATGTTCTTGATGGCTTTATCTTCGTAAATACCGCGCCCTGTTTCATCAACGGCCAATTTTGCCAAATACATATGTTTATCTAGAGCAGCAATCGCAGCTTGGTGAACAATATGGTCCACTTGCTCCTGCGTAAAGTTAGCCATAGCATCAAGGGCTTCAACCCCTTTTGTTGCCAATTCATCTATTACTGTTTGAACATCTTTAGTTTGTTTAGTCATATGAAACTCCTTTGAATACTTGTTAAAAACTTCACAATCTTTAACACAAGTATATTATAGCGTTTTCTAGTCGCTATGTAAACCCTTACAACGATAAAAAATAAAGAAATCCGTCCATTTTTGGACAGATTTCATCATTATTACCAAATAATCACGCGATCTTCTGGGGCACGCCACATGCCGTCGCCCTCTTTAACGTCAAATTCCTTGTGGAATTCGTCGAAGTTTGGTAGTTGAACATTGGTACGGAGTTTTCCTGGTGCGTGGACATCAACACTTGCAAGAAGTTGCATATATTCTGTCCGAGCTTTCATGCGCCAGATGCGAGCAAAGTTGGTGAAGAATTCTTCTGCTGAAAAATCTTCCTCTTTCTTAGCGGCTTCAAGGGCTGCAGCGATGCCTCCTAGATCTGCCACGTTTTCAGAAACGGTCAATTTCCCGTTAATTTTAGCACCGTAAGAGTCTTGGCCTTCAAACTGATCGATGACTTTTTGGGTACGAGCGGTAAAGGCTTCGTAATCTTCTGGCTTCCACCAGTCTTTCAAGCTACCATTCTCATCAAAGGAAGCACCATTGGTATCAAAGGCGTGTGAAATTTCATGAGCAATGACCGCTCCAATTCCACCGTAGTTAGCTGAGGAAGATTGATGAAGGTCATAGAAAGGTGCCTGCAAAATCGCTGCTGGGAAGACGATTTGGTTTTGTTGCGGATCATAGTAGGCATTGACCATATTAGCCGGCATGTGCCATTCACTACGATCGACCGGTTGGTTCCACTTGCTCCAGCTATGGGCAATCGAAATTTCGTAGAGAGTCTGAGCATTTTCAACCAAGGTTTTGCTCTCGTCGATAACCTTCTTGGCATAAGTTTCTGGTAACTTTTCAGGGTAACCGATATGAGGTGTGATGACATTGAGTTTGACAATGGCTTTTTCACGAGTCTCAGAGGCGAGCCAATCTGCTTTTTCCAGACGATCTTTGTAAACCTCAATCATAGTTGCAACTTTATGCTCTACGTCTGCTTTTGCTTCTGGTGAGAATTTTTCACCTGCATACCAGAGTCCAAGCGCTTGGCTATATGGTACTTCTGCTATTGATAAGGCTGCTTTTTCTTTTGGACGAGGTTCTGGAATACCTGCAATCGTACGACTATATTCACCAGCCAAAACACGGATTTCTTCCGTCAAAAATAGAGTCCAAGAAAGAGCTGCGCCGAGTTTCAATGCAGCATGAAGGGTCTCCCAGTTGGCTGCTGAGTAGAATGTTGGTGCGAATTCCTTCCAGTAACGCTCTTCTGGCACGATGATTTTATCTGGAGTTTGTCCGATTACTTCTGTAAAGAAGGCATCGAGTGGCAATTCTGGGACCAAGGCCTTGAAATCCGCCCACTCATAGGGATGGTAGAGTTTGTTGTACTCTGATTTTTCTTCGTTCGACAAGACATATTTGGCCAATTCTGCGTCCCCTGCAATCACTTTATCCAGAATATCTTTGATTTCTTCCTCTGAGAAATCAAATTTAGATAAGAGTTTTTCCATCATTTGACGCCAGATAGCCAGTAATTCTGGGCCTTTTTCGTTGCCTTCTTCATAATAGGTCGTATCTGGCAAGATGAGAGCCGGTGCTTCTCCCCACAAGACATTCATTTGGGCATTCTTAAAGTCTGGCGACACGCTAAATGGCAAGAGATTTGGTTTGCCAGCTAGTTCATAGGTGCCCAACTTGCTGGTATAGTCTTCAAAAGAAGACAGAGCCTTGATTTCATTGATCAAGGGCATGGCTGGAGCCACACCAGCTACTTCTCGTGCATCAAAATCAGCTACCATCTTGTGGTATTTGACAAAGTTTTGCAGAATGCTATCTTCGGGTAATTCTTCTCCCCGTTGCCATTTTCCGGTAATATCCAACATCAAGTTTTCGATATCTCGATCCAAGTCCATAAAGCCACCAGTCGAAGGTTTATCATCTGGAATGACTGCTGTCTCAGCCCATTTCCCATTGACGTATTCATAAAAATCATCTTGTAAGCGTGTCATTACACTTCCTCCATCAACATTAAAAGTGCTTTCATTATAACAAAATTCCCCAGCAAAAGCATTTACTGAGGAAAGTTTGGCTTATTTTACTAAGATTGCTAGGGTTTGATAAGGCTTAAGACTTACCTTTTCAGCAAGCTCCGCATCGTCATAGTTGGACAAGAGCACGCGCCCTGCTTGGTATTCTTCTGGAATCTCCACTTCAGCTTCACTTCCATAGAAATTATTGAGCACCAAGAGTTTTTGACCGTCTAAGTGGCGTTCAAAGGCGTAGACCTGCTTGCTATCTTCAAGTGCTGGCTGATAGCTTCCTTCTGAAATGATAGGCATTTCTTTGCGCAAGCGAATCAATTCTTTATAGAATTTAAAGATTGGTCCATCGATTTCATTTTCAACGTTGATGTCTTTATAAGATTTACCAACTTTCAACCATGGAGTGCCTGTTGAAAAACCTGCATTTAGAGAAGCATCCCATTGCATGGGCGTACGAGAATTATCACGTGACTTAGCTTGGATAATCTTGAAGGCTTGCTCAGGAGATTTACCTTGGTCCAAGAGCATTTGATAAGCATTGATGGATTCCACATCCACGTAATCTGCCATCGAGTCATACTCTGGATCGATCATCCCGATTTCTTCACCCATGTAGATGTATGGTGTTCCACGTGACAAGTGGATGCTAGCTGCGAGCATGGTAGCCCCTTCATTACGGAAATTCTTAATATCCACAAAGCGATTCAAGGCACGAGGTTGGTCGTGGTTATTCCAAAAGAGGGCACTCCATCCACCACGATCACTCATTTCCTTGCCCCAGGTGTGGTAGAGGCGCTTGAGCTCTTCAAAATCAAAGGGAGCAATGGTCCATTTTTGTCCATCTTCATAGTCCACTTTTAAATGGTGGAAGTTAAAGGCCATAGACAACTCCTGACGTTCCGGTGCCGAATAAAGAACACAGTTATCAATGGTTGTTGAAGACATCTCTCCGACCGTCATAAAACTATCGTCAGAACCAAAGGTCGCTTCATTCATCATGTGAAGATAATCATGCACGATTGGTTTATCCGTATAAGCCGGTTTCCCTTCATTTTCTGGACAATCTACTAAAACTTCGTCCTTTTCTCAAGTTATTAGCCATGAACAAGTGAACTTCCCTGTATCTGACTTAACCAGTTACCAAGAGCTCATAGAACAACAAGGCATTAAATCACAAACCAACGTTATCTCTCTAGATAAAATCATCGTTGACACCAATCTCTCAGAAAAAACTGGATTTTCAAGAAGCCAACAGGTTTGGCGTCTTATTCGGCAAAGAGTCGTTGATGGCTGTGCCTCTGTCGTTGATATTGATTACCTGGATGCGAGGCTTATGCCTCAACTCAACCGTGGCATCGCTGAGAACTCCATCTATGATTACCTTGAGAATCAGCTCCACCTTAGCATTTCTCATGCCTTTAAAGAAATCACAATTGACAACACTACCGAGCAAGACAAAATCCTCATCGATATCGGTAAAGATCACCACGTCGTCTGCATACGCTCAAAAGTTTATCTGAATAATGGAAATCAGTTTCAGTTCACCGAAAGTCGACACAAACTTGAAAAATTCAAATTTGTCGACTATGCCAAGCGTCATCACTAAAACGAATCCAAAAGAAAAAGTATCGAACACTTGTCCGATACTTTTTAGTTTTTACGGATAGGATCTGCTAGATACTCCGCACGAGCACCACCAATCAACTTAGGTCGACTCGCCAAAGCAGTCACATGGGCACCACCTAATTCTGGAGCAATCGGGCGAAGAGGAACTTGGACCCTCTTCACATGCATACCAATAGAGGTATCCCCAATATCGATACCAGCCTGAGCGACAATTTCCTCCACCTCAACAGGATCCTTCATATAGTCGAAAGCAGCCAGCTGACCACTTCCCCCAGCATGCAAGGTCGGAAGAACATTAACAATTTCCAAATCTTTAGCCATGGCGAGCTCACGCTCAACAACCAAAGCACGATTCAGATGTTCGCATCCTTGAACAGCCAAGTAAATTCCTTTAGGTTCCAAAACTTCAAGAATCGTTTTCACAATTCGTTGGCCAATTTCACGGCTAGAGGCTTTTCCGATTATCCCACCAGCGACCTCACTGGAAGACAATCCCAAGACAAAGATAGCTCCTCGCCCAATAGCGGAACGTTCAACAATATCTTCTACAAGCACACGTGTCTTCTCTTCTAAATCTAGCAACATCACAACAGCCCTCCTTTAGACAACAGCTGTATTCAGGATTCGCACAATAAGATAGTACAGAATCACAAAAAAGATAAGGAAAAATACCCCTAATAATAATAACTGCCTACGGCGTTTCTTACTTAGATCCCAAGAGAAACCAAATCCCATCAAAAAAGGACCAACACTATAACTTAGCATAAACCATAAATCTACGCGTGCTATATGCCAAAAAGAAGAAATAAAGGCCACTAAACCTATTAAGGATAATATCCAAGAAAACTCCCAACAATCTGATTTAGCAAAAGCCAAGCCTATTAAGAAGCAGCCCAAGGCAGGCATGATAATAAATGATAGGGTCATAAAATAAAACATGCCATTATTATAGCATGTTTTACAGTTTCATGTTAGTGGCGGTTAATGACACCATAAGCAATAGTGAATGCAATAGCAGCAATACCCACAACGATTGCCATGACAGCCCAGAAAATAGTCATCGCACGGCGTCCCTTGCGATTGTTGAAAGGAAGTCCCCAACCAATCATGATGACACCTAGCAATCCAAGCCAGATTTTATAAGTGATAACAATCGCCGCATCAAAATAGGCAAAAGCAACCAAACCTAAACCTAGCAAAGAAATCAAATAAGACCACTTACCCTTCAAAAATGAAGGCAAGGCCCAACCAAATAACACTAAACCTAGTAGAGCAAGAGCTCCACCACCAAAAAATACAGGTACAATATAATTATCAAACATATTCATATTATAGCATATCTTAAAAAGTTAGGAAATAGAATCTATCAACCAAAGCCATATCCAATCTTTAAAATTTGTTTCCTCTCAATCACAGATTGATTCGCAGATACTAACTATTTATTTGGGTACAAAAAAACAAGACCCAGAAAGGACCTTGTTTTAATAGCCTAATTGCGCTTTGTTTGCACTACATCTATAATCAAAAGGAACTGAGATTTAGAAAGTGTGGCAAATTTGTGGCAAAACATAAGAAAAAGGCTTGTCCATATTGGACAAACCCTTTATTTTCAAGCTTATATAGTCTAATTAAGCTTTGTTTGCTGAACCGAATACGTCGATACGTTCTTCAACAGCTTCTGTAATAGCTTCGAAACCTGGTTTCAAGAATTTACGTGGGTCGAAGAGTTTCTTCTTGTCGTATTCTGCTTCATTTGCTTCGTATTCAGCAACAAATTTACGTGTTGCGTTAGCAAATGCGATTTGACATTCAGTGTTAACGTTAACTTTAGCAACACCAAGTTTGATAGCTTCTTGGATTTGATCATCAGGAATACCTGATCCACCGTGCAATACGATTGGGAAGTTAGGAACAGCTTCTGTCAATTTTTGCAAGTGGTCAAGGTGAAGTCCGCTCCAGTTTTCTGGGTAAGGACCGTGGATGTTACCGATACCTGCTGCAAGGAAGTCGATACCAGTTGCAACCATAGCTTTAGCATCTTCGATTGGTGCCAATTCACCATCACCGATGATACCATCTTCTTCACCACCGATTGTACCAACTTCAGCTTCAACTGATACACCGTTAGCGTGTGCAAATTCAACAACTTTAGCTGCTTTTTCAAGGTTTTCTTCAACTGGAAGGTGTGAACCGTCAAACATAACTGAAGTGTAACCTACACGGATACATTCCAAAGCGTCATTGTAGTGACCGTGGTCAAGGTGAATAGCAACTGGTACAGTGATACCCATTGATTCAACCAATTCTTCGATAAGGACTTTACACAATTTGTAACCACCCATGTACTTAGCTGCACCCATAGAAGTTTGGATAAGTACTGGAGCTTGTTTAGCTTCTGCTGCACGCAAGATAGCTTGAGTCCACTCAAGGTTGTTTGTGTTAAATCCACCAACTGCGTAACCATTATCACGAGCTGCTTGGACAAATTTTTCTGCTGAAACGATTGCCATTATAAAGGCCTCCTATATTTTTTTGGGTTTGAACCCGTTTACAAGTTTATTCTATCACAATTGAACTCAAAAAACTAGCTTTTCTACAATTTGTAAGCGTTTTGATTTTTTAATACAAAAAAACCAGTCATGTGACTGGTTACTCTGCGGAAAGAGGGACTTGAACCCTCACGACCTAAAGCGGTCACAGGATCCTTAGTCCTGCGCGTCTGCCAATTCCGCCATTTCCGCTAACAACATTAGTTATTATATCAAGATTGACAACTCGTGTCAATACTTTTTTGAAAGTTTTTTAATAACTTTCTCTTGTCTCTTTCGAAACAACTATTATATAATACCATTTATTGTTTGCTGACGTCAATACTTTTTTGACTTTTTTTAAATTTTTTAGCAAAAGTTATCTATTATATCTTTTATCAAATGTTAAGCTAAACTCTTATTCAGTTTATCTAATTTCTCTCTAAGGGGAGCTAAGTAAACTTCTTCTCCAAAACCACGCGATTTTAAGCCATCCTCAGCACAAGCCAATAACGATTCTGTCAAAGGTAAAATCATTTTGAGGCCTGTAGCAGAAATATCTTTTTTCGAAAATAAACGACGAATTCTAGGAAAATCATAGTCAAATGCTTCAAAAAAAGGTGAGTCATTCAAAATATTTTCCAGCTTTTCCAAATTGACTAAAAGACCAAGGTGAAAGGCTGCTGGTGCAAAGGTTGATGAGAAAGGTTGAGTACAAACACTGCGAAACTCAATCGTCCCTCGCGTCGTTAAATCTTGGAATTGATAAGAACGGTGAGTCTTAAAATCTTCCTCACTTGGCTCAATAGTGACTACTTCGCCATGAATAGAGTGTGCTTTGACAGATGACGTACTTAGATAGTCTTTAGCACGTATTGGTTCAAAATAGTAGGTTTCATCACCACGCTTAGCAGTAAAAATGGCTGTCTCAGACAAGTAAGAAAAATAGTCATCTTCGCTCTTAAACACCTTGGGAAATACCCCTGCATTTTCCTCAAACACACCATGCATGGAATTCTCCCAGAAAACATCACGAGAAAGCGCTAAATCCCAATCAGAACCCCAAAATTCAGAGTTTGCCAATAATACTGCCTTGGGTCCCTCTATTTGATTAAAAGCATTTAAAACCCTTAAATAGGACGTTTTTGAAACATCTAACTGTACCTGACTCCCACAGATGAAAGAACCATATTCTGGATAATCATGAAAGAAAGGATCCTTCTTTGCTTTAGATAGCTCGAGAAAATCCATAAGCATCTCATAACGAGGAGATTTAACAGGTCTGTTGTCATTTTTTTCCCAGTTTGGATTCACTCCCCAACCTTGCAACTCATGATTATGATTCTGAAGATAAGGTTGGATTATACCGAGGTAAGTATCCAAACGTTCCTCTACCTCAGAGATTCTTTCAGCCTTTGCAAAAGCAAACTCAATCGTATTGTAAGAGACCTCAAAAAGAATCATATCTCCAGAAGCTTTATCAATAAGCTGAATAGGATTGTTATCAGAATCATACTTATCAGCTTGAAAATCAAAATTATCCATGAGATAGACTAGTAACTGTTTTGTAAGAGAGACATCTGTCGCATTACCACTCAAATTAACGACAGGGTATTCCAACTCAATCCCCACAAATAATTCAGGTTGCTCCTTAATTGGCTCATAGTACCTTTGCTTAAGCAGTTCCTTGGCTGTTGTCAAAATAATGTCCCCCTTTTTGAAATAAGCTTATTCCATTATATCAAAATATTCAGACGATTTATAGCCCAAAAAAACGCCTGCTTACGAAAAATAACAGTATTACCTTTCGTAAACAAGCGTTACATGCTTATTTATTCCCATTTTTATGATGAGTGTTCCCGCTAGGCGTATGCCCAGCGGTAGACCAGAGCTAGACTAAGAAAAGCTAAGCTATTCCATCATCATAACACTCAACAAAATTGATAAAAATTAAACAAGTTCGATGATTGCCATTGGGGCAGCATCGCCACGACGTGGTTCTGTTTTAAGGATACGAGTGTATCCACCGTTACGTTCAGCATAACGAGGTGCGATTTCTGAGAAAAGTTTTTGAAGAGCAGTTGTTGATGTATATTTATCAGTTGCTTCATCATAGCTTTCAGATGCAATTTCGTTACGTACAAATGCAGCTGCTTGACGACGTGCGTGCAAATCACCACGTTTACCAAGAGTAATCATTTTTTCAACTGTTTTACGGATTTCTTTAGCACGTGCTTCAGTTGTAACGATTGCTTCGTTAATGATAAGATCTGTAGTCAAATCACGAAGAACCGCTTTACGTTGTGAGCTTGTGCGTCCAAGTTTACGGTAAGCCATGTTATCCTCCTATATTATTATTTATCGTTTTTGAGTCCAAGTCCAAGATCAGCCAACTTAACTTTGACTTCTTCAAGAGATTTACGACCTAGGTTACGGACTTTCATCATTTCAGGCTCAGTTTTTTCTGTCAAATCATGAACGGTATTAATACCGGCACGTTTCAAACAGTTATATGAGCGTACAGACAAATCAAGTTCTTCGATGGTACGGTCAAGCACCTTTTCATCGTTCACTTTTTCAGTTTCTTTCATTACATCAGTAGCTTTAGCAACATCAGTAAGGTCAGTAAACAAGTTCAAGTGTTCAATCAAAACGCGAGCCGAGAGACCGAGGGCATCTTCAGGGATGATTGTTCCGTTTGTCATGATTTCGATTGTCAATTTATCAAAACCATCATTGCTACCTACACGGGCAGGTTCAACTTGATAATTGACTTTTTTCACTGGTGTGTAGATTGAATCTACAGCCAATGTTCCCACTGGTGCATCGTCTTTCTTGTTTTCATCTGCTGGAACATAACCACGGTTTGTAGCTACTGTCATAGTCGCTTTCAAAGAAGCGCCGTCAGCGATAGTGAAAAGATAATGATCAGGGTTAACAATTTCAATGTCGCTATCAGTCAAGATGTCTCCAGCAGTAACTTCAGCTGGACCTTGGACATCAAGTTCAATTGTCTTTTCGTCTTCGACGTAAGATTTTACAGCAAGTCCTTTAATATTAAGGATGATTTGCATCACGTCTTCACGGACGCCTGGTACGGTATCAAATTCGTGGAGTACTCCATCAATCTTAATTGATGTTACGGCAGCACCTGGAAGTGATGACAAAAGTACACGACGAAGAGAGTTACCCAAAGTTGTACCATAACCACGTTCTAGTGGTTCGATGACAAATTTGCCGTAATCTTTATTTTCATCAATTTTTGTTATTATTGGTTTTTCAAACTCAATCATTTATTATACTCCCTCGAAACGAACCTTGTGTACTATTGTTATTAAAGATTACACACGACGACGTTTTGGAGGACGACAACCATTATGTGGTACAGGTGTTACATCACGGATTGCTGTTACTTCAAGACCTGCAGCAGCAAGAGCACGGATAGCAGACTCACGACCTGAACCAGGACCTTTAACAGTTACTTCAACTGTTTTAAGACCATGTTCTTGTGCAGATTTAGCAGCAGCTTCTGAAGCCATTTGTGCAGCAAATGGTGTAGATTTACGAGAACCTTTGAAACCAAGAGCACCAGCTGATGACCATGCTACAGCGTTACCATGCACATCTGTAATCATAACAATAGTGTTATTGAAAGTAGCGTGAATGTGAGCAATACCAGATTCGATATTCTTTTTCACACGACGTTTACGTGTTGGTTTAGCCAATGTTTTTACCTCCTATTTTATTTTAATTATTTTTTCTTACCTGCAATCGCAACAGCTTTACCTTTACGAGTGCGGGCATTGTTTTTAGTGTTTTGTCCACGGACAGGAAGTCCACGACGGTGACGGATACCACGGTATGAACCGATTTCCATCAAACGTTTGATGTTAAGGTTAACTTCACGACGAAGGTCACCTTCAACTTTGATTGCATCCACTTCGCGACGGATAGCGTCTTCTTGATCATTTGTCAAATCTTTAACGCGGATGTCTTCAGAAACGCCTGCAGCAGCCAAGATTTTCTTAGATGTTGCAAGTCCGATACCGTATACGTAAGTAAGTGAAATTACTACACGTTTATCGTTTGGAATGTCAACTCCAGCAATACGAGCCATGATTTCTCCTTTCTATATTATCCTTGACGTTGTTTGTGTTTTGGATTTGTTGGACAAATTACCATAACACGACCGTTACGACGAATAACTTTACAGTATTCGCAAATTGGTTTAACCGATGGTCTTACCTTCATGTTTCAATCCCTCCAATTATTTCGATTATTTAAAGCGGTATGTGATGCGTCCACGTGTCAAATCATAAGGACTCATTTCAACAGTCACACGGTCACCGACCAAAATACGAATGTAGTTTTTACGGATTTTACCAGAAACTGTCGCCAAAATTTGGTGTCCATTTTCCAATTCAACAGTAAACATAGCATTAGGCATAGTTTCTACAACTTTACCTTCAATTTCAATCACGTCTTCTTTTGCCACGCAAAAGTACCCCCTAAAATTTCGATTTGATTTCCTCTGAGCACAGAGGTAACAATTATAAGTCAGACTAAAGTATTATAACATGCTTAAGTCTGATACGCAAGTAAGATTATATAATTATTTAATTGCTGCAATCGCTTTTTTAACATCAGCGAATACATCGTCGATATCTTGGTTACCTTGAATATCTGATACAAGACCAAGCTCACGGTAATGTGCAATAATTGGCTCCCCTTGAGCAATATTCACATCCAAGCGGCGTTTCACTGTTTCTGGTTTGTCATCTTCACGTTGGTAATAGTCTTCTTCCTTGTAGTCAGCTGGTGGGTTGAATACTTTATGGTAAGTTTCACCTGTTTCGCGGTGAATAATACGACCACTCAAGCGTTCAAGAAGGCAAGATGGATCCACTTCGATATTGATTACTCCATCAAGCTCCAAACCAAGATCAACCAAGATTTGATCCAAGGAATGAGCTTGTTCGATTGTGCGAGGAAAACCATCCAAAAGGAATCCTTTTTCCTTAATGTCGTCTTGAGCCAAACGCTCTTTAACGATTCCGTTTGTTACTTCATCTGGTACCAATTCACCTTTATCGATGAATGATTTGGCCAAAACACCCATTTCAGTTTGGTTAGCCATAGCAGCACGGAACATATCACCAGTTGAGATGTGAGCTACACCAAATTCTTCAACAATTTTTGCAGCTTGAGTCCCTTTACCAGCACCTGGTAGACCCATAATTAAAAGATTCATCTTACGAACTCCTTATTTTTGTTTTCAAATAACTCTATCAAAGTTTAAAAACATTGGTAGAGTTATCAAAAAACAAAAGAGAAGGGACAGAAAGTAACCTTTCTTTCCCTCTCAATTGTTCATGAGAAGACTTAGTCTTCAAGATTCATAAATCCAACGTACTGACGTTTCAATAGGTAACCTTCGAGTTGTTTCATACCTTCGATACCAGTTGAAATCAAGATCAAGAGAGATGTACCACCAAGCGCGATTGAGCTTGTAAGGTGCATAAATTGTTGAGCCGCAATTGGAGCCAATGAAATAAACGCGAGAAATACAGCCCCGATTGTTGCCAATCTCTTAAGCAATGAAGACATGTACTTTTCAGTCTCACGACCTGGACGAACACTAGGAATGTAAGACCCATTCTTTTGAAGATTTTCAGCAGTTTTTTCAGGATTTACTTGGACAAATGTGTAGAAGAATGAGAACAAGATAATCAATATCGCGTAAGTAATCATTCCACTAGGTGTATTATACGAGAGTAGTCCTTGTAAGTGTGATAACCATGTAACCTTCGAGAAGAATGGAAGAATAGTACTAGGAATTGTTGTAATCGAGCTAGCAAAGATAACGGGAATAACACCAGCTGGATTAACTTTCAATGGAAGGTAAGAACTCGTTGGAGCTCCTTGAACCAATTTAGTATATTGAATTGGAATTTGATATTCTGCCTGTTGAACAAATGTCGTAAAGAAGACAATCGCCAAACCTACCACAATTAGCAAAGCAACTATGATATATGAACGAGTCAATTCTCCTGAACGAACGTTGACAAAGAAATCCTCGTAAATTGTTGAGAACATTTTTGGAATAGAAGCAATGATCCCTGAAAAGATAATCATTGACACACCATTACCAAAACCTTTATCTGTGATTTGTTCACCAAGCCATGTCACAATTATGCTACCAGCAGTTAGAATTGTCCCAATCAATAGGTAGGTTGAAACATTTGGTGTTTTAACCAATGAAATTGATGAGAGAGTATTAAAACTTGCTGTAATACCAATCGATTGAACAAAGGCTAAAACAAGAGTGATGTAGCGAGTCGCTTGGTTCAATTTACGACGACCAACTTCCCCTTGTTTGCCCCACTCTACAAATTTTGGATAAATATCCATCTGCAAAAGTTGGACAATGATTGATGCTGTAATGTAAGGACTAACCCCCATCGAGAAGATAGAGAAGTTATTCATGGCATTACCAGACACCAAGTTAAGCATGTTCAAGAAAGGTAAATCACTTAATTGTTTCAAACTTTCCGCATTGATACCAGGAACTGTTACATGAGTCCCTACACGAAAAACGAAAATAATGAAGATTGTAAATAAAATCTTATTACGAACGTTTTTGACTTTCAATGCGTCTTTTAATAGTTTAAAGAACATAATGAGTTACCCCTCATTAGATGACTTCGATTGAACCACCTTTAGCAGTGATAGCTGCTTCAGCAGATTTTGAGAATTTAGCTGCTTTAACAGTCAATTTCTTAGTCAATTCGCCGTTACCAAGAACTTTAACGCCTGATTTTTCAGCACGAACGATTCCAGCTTCTTTAAGAACTGCTGGAGTTACTTCTGTACCATCTTCAAAGACGTTCAATTGATCAAGGTTTACAAGTGCGTATTCTTTAGCGTTGATGTTAGTGAATCCACGTTTTGGAAGACGACGGAACAATGGAGTTTGTCCACCTTCAAATCCTGGACGTACGCCACCACCGCTACGAGCTTTTTGACCTTTTTGACCACGGCCTGAAGTTTTACCGTTACCAGATGAAGTACCACGACCTACACGGTTACGGACTTTACGAGAACCTTCAGCAGGTTTCAATTCATGAAGTTTCATTATTATTTTCTCCTCTTTTTGTAAAATGCTAGCGCCTCTAACCAAGTAAGGTAGCTCAATTAGAAACTCGCCTATACATGAAATTCAGTTTAAGTCGCAAGGGAACCCTCACGACTTAAATCAATTTTTATTTAACGTCTTCCACAGTTACCAAGTGAGATACTGCGTTGACCATACCACGGATAGCAGCGTTGTCTTCTTTAACAACTGAGCTATTCAATTTACCAAGTCCAAGAGCAACAACTGTTTTACGTTGTTCTGGTTTGCGTCCGATTGGAGACTTAGTCAAAGTAATTTTAATTTGAGCCATTGTTATCTCCTTTCTTATGCCAAGTCAGATACTGAGATGCCACGAAGAGCCGCAACTTCTTCAGCACGTTTAAGTTGTTTCAATCCTTCAACAGTCGCACGAACGATGTTGATTGGAGTGTTTGAACCGAGTGATTTAGATGTTACATCAGCAACACCCGCCAATTCGATGACGGCACGAACTGCACCACCAGCGGCAACCCCAGCCCCTTCAACAGCTGGTTTCAACAATACTTTCGCTCCACCAAATTCTGAACGAACTTCGTGAGGAATAGTTGTACCAACCATAGGAACTTCGATAAGGTTTTTCTTAGCTGCTTCAACTGCTTTACGGATAGCTTCTGGAACCTCTTGAGATTTACCAGTACCAAATCCTACGCGACCATTACGGTCACCAACAACAACAAGAGCAGCAAAACGCATGTTGCGTCCACCTTTTACAACTTTAGTAACACGGTTGATAGCAACTACGCGTTCTTCAAGTTCTACTGCATTATCTTTAAATGCCATTATTAAGTGTCCTCCCTATTAGAATTTCAATCCGTTTTCACGAGCTGAGTCAGCCAAAGCTTTAACACGTCCGTGATAGAGATATCCACCGCGGTCAAACACCACTTCAGAAATACCTTTAGCTACTGCGCGTTCAGCAACAAGTTTACCGACAACAACGGCTTGTTCTGTTTTAGTTCCTTTAGAAACTTCTTTATCAAGAGTTGATGCACTTGCGAGCGTTACACCCGCTACGTCATCAATAACTTGAGCGTAGATGCCTGTATTAGAACGGAAAATGTTCAAACGTGGGCGATCAGCAGTTCCAGAGAGTTTTCCGCGAACGCGACGGTGGCGTTTTTGGCGGAGTTTGTTTTTATCTGGTTTCGAAATCACAATTTTCACCTCTTAATTATAATGCTTGCTCATGAGAGCTTTTGGTAAAGAGACAATCCAAAAAGAATTGCCAAAAGGATAAAATCCTATTATTTACCAGTTTTACCTTCTTTACGACGTACGTATTCACCAACGTAACGGATACCTTTACCTTTGTAAGGTTCTGGTGAACGAAGGCTACGGATGTAAGCAGCTGTTTGACCAACAACTTCTTTGTTAATACCACTTACAACGATTGAAGTTGCAGATGGTACTTCAAAAGTAATACCTTCTGGAGCTTCAACTTCGTCTTGGTGAGATTTACCAACTGAAAGAACAAGTTTTGTTCCTTGGAGTTGCGCACGATATCCGACACCGCGCATTTCAAGTTCTTTTTTGAAACCTTCAGAAACACCAACAACCATGTTGTTCAAGTTTGCACGTGAAGTACCGTGGATTGTTTTGTTTTCTTTTGAGTCGTTTGGACGGTGAAGTGTAACTTCGTTGCCTTCAACTTTGATTTCAATGTTTTTGTTAAACTCACGAGTGAGTTCGCCTTTAGGTCCTTTAACAGTAACAACGTTATCGTTGTTTGTTACTTCAACACCAGCAGGCAAAGTAATAACTTTATTACCAATACGTGACATAGTATTTAATTCTCCTGTTAGATTATCAAGCCACAAAGTGACTAGTTTTCACGGGGATGAGTTTCATTGAATATAATCAACGAAACTCGCACAAATCATTTGAGATAAGTGCTTAGTATCAGCTTCTTACCAAACGTAAGCGATAACTTCTCCACCAACGTTCTTTTGACGAGCTTCTTTGTCAGTCAAAAGACCTTCTGAAGTAGAGATGATCGCGATTCCAAGTCCGTTAAGAACTTTAGGAACATCTTCACGTTTAGAGTAAACACGAAGACCTGGTTTTGAGATACGTTTCAAGTTAGTGATAACACGTTCACCGTTTTGTCCGTATTTCAAGAATACGCGGATGATACCTTGTTTGTCATCTTCGATAACTTCAACGTTTTTTACGAAACCTTCACGTTTAAGGATGTCAGCGATACCTTTTTTAATGTTTGATGCAGGTACTTCAAGTACTTCGTGTTTAGCTTGGTTAGCGTTACGAATACGTGTCAAGAAATCTGCAATTGGGTCAGTCATAACCATTTTATATTTTCTCCTCTTACTAGTAGTTTGAATAATTCACTTGCTAGTTAATGATTGAGCTAGGCTCAGATTGTGTTTAATACAATCAAATTAGGTAAAACTAAATTGATTGTACCATGTTTTTACCAAGAAGCTTTGGTAACACCTGGAATTTGACCTTTGTAAGCCAATTCACGGAAGCAAACACGGCAAAGTTTAAATTTGCGATAAACTGAGTGTGGACGTCCACAACGTTCGCAACGAGTGTAAGCTTGCGTAGAGAACTTCGCAGGGCGTTTGTTCTTAGCAATCATTGATTTTTTAGCCAATTTATTTACCTCCTAGATTATTTTGCAAAAGGCATTCCAAGGCCTTTAAGCAATTCACGACCTTCTTCGTCAGTGTTAGCAGTAGTTACGATAACGATATCCATACCACGTACTTTATCAACATCGTCGAAGTTGATTTCTGGGAAGATAAGTTGTTCTTTAACACCAAGTGTGTAGTTACCACGTCCATCAAATGATTTAGTTGGAACACCATGGAAGTCACGAACACGTGGAAGTGATACTGATACCAATTTATCCAAGAATTCGTACATGCGTTCACCACGAAGGGTAACTTTAGCACCGATCGCTACACCTTCACGAAGACGGAAGCCAGCGATTGATTTCTTAGCTTTAGTAATCAATGGTTTTTGACCTGAAATAAGTGCCAACTCAGCAGCAGCTTTTTCAAGAGTTTTAGCGTTGTTTACAGCTTCACCAACACCCATGTTGATAACGATTTTATCAACTTTTGGCACAGCCATAACTGAAGAATAGTTAAATTTTTCAGTCAAAGCTGGAATTACTTCGTTAGTGTATTTTTCTTTAAGACGGTTAGCCATTTAATACTTTCTCCTTTCCTTCGTGATTAGTCAAGCACTTCGCCTGATTTTTTGTTGTAACGAACTTTTTTGCCGTCAACAACTTTGTAACCTACACGTCCAGCTACACCGTTCTTGTCAAGAACTTGAACGTTTGAAGCGTGGATTGGTGCTTCTTTTTCCACGATAGCACCTTGAGGGTTTTCTGCTGATGGTTTTTGGTGTTTTTTGATGATTGCAACACCTTCAACAACAACTTTGTTTACTTTTGGAAGAGCTTTAAGAACTACTGCTTCAGTTCCTTTGTCTTTACCAGCAATAACGCGAACTTTATCGCCTTTTTTTACAAACATTTGAGTATTTCTCCTATTATTTCTTACGCCCTAATGGGCACCCTGAATATATCAGGGGACTAAGTTTGTGTTAATTCAGATTAAAGTACTTCTGGCGCCAAAGATACGATACGCATGTATCCACCTTCACGCAATTCACGTGCAACAGGGCCAAAGATACGAGTTCCACGAGGAGTTTTGTCATCGCGGATGATTACTGCAGCGTTGTCATCAAACTTGATGTATGAACCGTCTGGACGGCGAGCACCAGTTTTTGTACGAACGATAACAGCTTTAACAACATCACCTTTTTTAACAGCTCCACCTGGTGTAGCTTGTTTAACAGTTGCAACGATAACGTCGCCGATGTTAGCGAATTTACGTCCTGAACCACCAAGAACCTTGATAGTCAAGATTTCACGAGCACCGCTATTATCAGCAACTTTTAAGCGACTTTCTTGTTGAATCATTTCAATTGTCTCCTTTTAGTTTTATTAGATAATAACAGCTTCTTCCACAACTTCTACAAGACGGAAGCGTTTTGTAGCTGAAAGTGGGCGAGTTTCCATGATACGAACGATATCGCCTTCTTTAGCAACGTTGTTTTCATCATGTGCTTTGTATTTTTTAGAATAGTTGATACGTTTACCATAGACTGGGTGGTTACGTTTAGTTTCAACTACAACTGTGATTGTTTTATCCATCTTGTCAGATACTACGCGTCCAACAAGGGTTTTACGTTGATTACGTTCCATTATTAGAATTGCTCCTTTCCCAATCTATTATTTGATTTCAGATTGCACAGTTTTAACACGTGCAATTTGTTTTTTCACTTCGTTCAAACGGGCAGTTTGATCAAGTTGACCTGCTGCAGCTTGGAAACGAAGGTCGAAAAGTTCTTTCTTAAGTTCGTTTTCTTTTTTAGCAAGCTCTTCTTGAGACAAGCCACGAAGCTCAGCAACAAACTTTTTGATTTCTTCAAGTTTCATGTCTTCTCCTTATTCTGCTTCACGTTTCACGAATTTACATTTAACTGGCAATTTGTGGCTAGCAAGACGAAGCGCTTCACGTGCAACTTCTTCAGAAACACCTGCGATTTCGAACATTACTTTACCACGTTTAACTGGTGCTACCCAACCTTCAGGTGCCCCTTTACCAGAACCCATACGTACACCGATAGCTTTAGCAGTGTATGATTTGTGTGGGAAGATCTTGATCCAAACCTTACCACCACGTTTCATGTAACGAGTCATGGCAATACGAGCAGCCTCGATTTGACGGTTTGTGATCCAGTGGCTAGTTGTAGCTTGAAGACCGTATTCACCGAATGATACTTCTTTACCACCTTTAGCCTCACCGCGCATTTTTCCACGGAATTCACGACGGTGTTTAACACGTTTAGGTACTAACATTTGTTATTTGCCTCCTTTAGTGTTTTTACGAGCTGGAAGAACTTCTCCACGGTAGATCCAAACTTTAACACCAAGTTTACCGTAAGTTGTGTCAGCTTCTTCCCAAGCGTAATCGATATCAGCGCGAAGTGTGTGAAGTGGAACTGTACCTTCAGAGTATCCTTCTGCACGGGCGATATCTGCACCGTTCAAACGACCTGATACTTGAGTTTTGATTCCTTTAGCTCCAGCACGCATTGCACGTTGGATAGCTTGTTTTTGTGCACGACGGAAAGCAACACGTTGCTCAAGTTGGCGAGCAATTGTTTCACCAACAAGGTGAGCGTCCAAATCAGGTTTCTTGATTTCAACGATGTTGATGTGTACTTGTTTTCCAGTCAATTTGTTAAGTTGAGCGCGAAGAGCGTCAACGTTTGATCCACCTTTACCGATAACCATACCTGGTTTAGCAGTGTGAAGTGAAACAATAACTTTGTTTACAGCACGTTCGATTTCAATAGTTGAAACTGAAGCGTCTGCAAGTTCTTTTTGAATGAATTTGCGGATTGCCAAATCTTCGTGAAGGTAATCTGCGTATTCTTTTTCAGCATACCATTTCGCATCCCAGTCACGGATGATCCCGACACGCATACCAATTGGATGTACTTTTTGACCCACGAGTTTACCTCCTTATTTTTCTGACACAACTACAGTTACGTGAGTTGTGCGTTTGTTGATTGGTGAAGCTGAACCTTTCGCACGTGGACGGAAACGTTTCATTGTTGGTCCTTCGTTTGCGAATGTTTCAGATACTACCAAGTTAGCTTTTTCCAAACCAAAGTTGTTTTCTGCGTTAGCGATAGCAGAGTTAAGAGTTTTCTCAACAATGCGTGCTGCTTTGTTTGGAGTGAATTTCAAGATTGCGATTGCATCAGCAACGTTCTTACCACGGATAAGATCAAGAACAAGACGTGTTTTACGAGGTGAAACACGCACTGTACGAGCCATTGCTTTAGCTGAAGTAATTTCTGCCATTGTGTCCTCCTCCTATTAACGACGTGTTTTCTTATCGTCAGCTGCGTGACCTTTGTAAGTACGAGTTGGTGCAAATTCACCAAGTTTGTGACCTACCATGTCTTCTTGGATGTAAACAGGAACGTGTTTACGTCCATCATAAACTGCGATAGTGTATCCGATGAAACTTGGGAAAATCGTTGAACGACGTGACCAAGTTTTAATTACTTTTTTCTTTTCGTCATTTGCTTGAGCTTCAACTTTTTTCATCAAATGCTCATCGACGAAAGGTCCTTTTTTAAGACTACGTCCCATTTTGTAGTTTTCTCCTTTAAATTGAATGTACCACAGCGGCTTGCACTAAGAAGCGCTACCGAGTTGGCGGATGTTATGTGCTAAGCGACTAAATTATTTTTCGTTACGACGACGAACGATAAGTTTGTCAGATTTAGCTTTCTTGTTACGAGTTTTAAGACCAAGCGCAGGTTTACCCCATGGAGTAGATGGCGCTTTACGTCCAACTGGTGCTTTACCTTCACCACCACCGTGTGGGTGATCGTTAGGGTTCATTACAGAACCACGAACTGTTGGGCGAATACCTTTCCAGCGATTACGGCCGGCTTTACCAAGGTTGATAAGTGATTGTTGTTCGTTACCTACAGTACCGATAGTTGCACGACATGTACCAAGAACCATACGAACTTCGCCAGATTGAAGACGAACAAGTACGTATTTACCTTCTTGACCCAAAACTTGAGCAGAAGCACCAGCGGCACGGATAAGTTCAGCACCTTTACCTGGTTGAAGCTCAATGTTGTGGATAACTGTACCAACTGGGATGTTTGCAAGTGGAAGAGCGTTACCAATCTTGATATCCGCATCTGGACCTGAAACGATACGTTGACCTACTTCAAGACCTTTAGGTGCGATGATGTAAGCTTTAACCCCGTCAGTGTAGTGTACAAGAGCGATGTTTGCAGTACGGTTTGGATCATACTCAATTGTTTTAACAACTGCTTCAACGCCATCTTTGTTACGTTTGAAGTCAATCAAACGGTAGTGACGTTTGTGTCCGCCACCTTGGTGACGTACAGTGATACGACCGTTGTTGTTACGACCAGCTTTGTTCTTAAGAGAAACAAGCAATGATTTTTCAGGAGTGCTTGTAGTGATTTCTGCGAAATCCAAAGAAGTCATGTTACGACGGCCATTTGTCGTTGGTTTATAAACTTTAATACCCACGTTAATTTCTCCTTTGATTATTCAGCTTCAGCTGCAAACAACTCGATTGCTTTAGAATCAGCTGTAAGAGTGATGATAGCTTTTTTAGTTTTTGAAGTGAAACCAGTGTAACGTCCAACACGTTTTTGTTTTGGTTTAACAGTTACAGTGTTCACGCTAGCAACTTTAACACCTTCAAATGCAGCTTCAACTGCTTGTTTGATCAAGAGTTTGTGTGCACGTGTATCAACTTCGAAAGTGTATTTTCCTGCTTCAAGAGCAACCATAGATTTCTCAGTGATAACAGGTTTTTTGATTACGTCATACAAATTCATTATGCAAGAACCTCCTCGATTGATGAGATAGCTTCTTTAGTAACAAGAAGTTTATCTGCGTTTACGATGTCAAGTACACTTGCAGTTGCAGGAGTTGCAACAGTTACGTTTGCAAGGTTACGTGCTGAAAGTTCAGCGAATTTGTTTCCTTCTTCAACGATAACAAGTACTTTAGAATCGATGCTAAGAGCTGAAAGAACGTTTGCGAATTCAGCAGTTTTTGGAGCTGCAAATGAAAGAGCTTCAACCGCTACAAATTTATCTTCTGCAACTTTAGCTGAGTAAACAGATTTCAATGCAAGGCGACGAACTTTTTGAGGAAGTTTGTATCCGTATGAACGTGGAGTTGGTCCGAAGACAACACCACCACCACGCCATTGTGGTGAGCGGATAGAACCTTGACGAGCACGTCCAGTTCCTTTTTGACGCCATGGTTTACGTCCACCACCTGATACTGCTGAACGGTTTTTAACCGCGTGAGTACCTTGGCGAAGGCTAGCACGTTGGCTGATTACGACATCAAATACTACTGATTCGTTTGGTTCGATACCGAAGATAGCGTCGTTAAGTTCAACTGTGCTAACTTCTTTACCAGTTTGGTCAAATAGTTTTACGTTTGCCATTTTTAACTGATTTCTCCTTTCTTATTATTTAGCAGCTTTAACTGCTGATTTGATAGTGATAAGAGATTTCTTAGCACCTGGTACGTTACCTTTGATAAGGATAACGTTTTTCTCTGGGATAACTTGTACAACTTCAAGGTTTTGAATTGTCACACGGTTGCCACCCATACGTCCTGCCAAGTGTTTGTTTTTGAAAACACGGTTAGGCGCAACAGGTCCCATTGAACCTGGACGACGGTGGTAACGAGAACCGTGAGCCATAGGTCCGCGTGATTGACCGTGGCGTTTGATAACACCTTGGAAACCTTTACCTTTTGAAGTACCAGTTACGTCAACAACATCTCCAGCTTCGAATGTGTCAACAGTGATTTCTGATCCAACTTCCAAGCCTTCAATGTTTTTGAATTCACGAATGAAGCGCTTAGGAGCTGTGTTAGCTTTCGCTACGTGGCCTTTGGCAGGTTTGTTGCTCAATACTTCGCGTTTGTCGTCAAAACCAACTTGAACTGCTTCGTAACCGTCTGTTTCAACAGTCTTAACTTGAAGCACAACGTTTGGAGTAGCTTCGATGACAGTAACAGGGATAAATTCACCTGCTTCAGTGAAGATTTGAGTCATTCCCACTTTTTTCCCTAAGATTCCTTTTGTCATGAGAAAATATTTCCTTTACTTTATTGTTTTTTCAAAAAGTTTTTTATGAGCGTTTTTTATGCTCAAAAAAGTTTTTAACGAGCGTTTTTTATGCTCAATGAATCAAGCTTTTAATTAAAGTTTGATTTCTACGTTCACACCACTTGGAAGATCAAGTTTCATCAAAGCGTCAACTGTTTTTTGAGTTGGGTTGATGATGTCGATAAGACGTTTGTGTGTACGCATTTCAAATTGTTCGCGAGAATCTTTATATTTGTGAGTCGCACGAATAATTGTGTAGAGACTACGTTCAGTTGGAAGTGGAACTGGCCCAGCAACTGTCGCACCTGTGCGAGTTGCAGTTTCTACGATTTTTTCAGCCGCTGTATCAAGCGTACGGTGTTCGTAAGCTTTCAAACGGATACGAATTTTTTTGTTTGCCATTTTTTCTCCTCTTTCGTCTATTTAAGATAATAGGCTAGCTCCTCAAGAAAACCAACACGGATTGCGTGGCAGTGCAACCAGGCGTGTCGCAACCTCTTGTATCATAGCTAAGCGCTGTATTTACAGCACCATAATATAATAACAAAAGAACCTACTCATTGCAAGGGATTTTTTAAGTTTTTTTCTTTTTCTTTATTTTATTTTTTGCCTAAACAAAAAAATCCATCTTCGATGGATTTTTTATCAACTTTCTTGAGTGTAGTCGTACCCCATATGTTCATAGGCTTTAACCGTTGCAACACGACCTGTTCGTGTACGCATAATGAATCCTTTTTGAATTAGGTAGGGTTCATACATATCTTCTACCGTTTCTCGCTCTTCTGCAATATTCACCGACAAGGTACCTAGACCAACCGGTCCCCCACCATACATTTCAATCATGGTGCGGAGAATTTTTTGGTCGACATAATCTAGTCCTTCATGGTCCACATCCAACATAGTCAACGCCTTGTCTGCAATCTTATCATCAATGATGCCATCACCCATAATTTGTGCATAGTCTCTCACGCGCTTAAGTAGGCGGTTAGCAATACGAGGCGTCCCACGGCTACGACGTGCTAGCTCTAGAGCAGCTTCAGGTGTTATAGTCATGTCAAAGATTTCTGAAGTACGTTCAATAATTTCCTTCAAATCTGGTAGCTCATAATATTCCATATGACCATTAATCCCAAAGCGAGCCCTCAATGGATTTGACAACATACCTGCTCGAGTAGTTGCACCTACTAATGTGAAAGGTGGTAACTCTAGATGGACACTACGACTTGTTTCGCCTGCACCAATCATGATATCAATGTAGTAATCTTCCATAGCACTATAAAGAACTTCTTCCACTGCCATTGGCATCCGGTGAATCTCATCAATAAATAAGATATCACCTGGCTCCAAGTCATTGAGTATAGCCACTAAATCACCAGCCTTTTCAATTGCTGGCCCAGACGTCTGCTTTAAATTGACGCCCATCTCATTAGCTATCACAAAAGCCATAGTTGTTTTCCCCAAACCTGGAGGACCAAACAAAAGAGTATGATCTAGTGCTTCATCACGAAGTTTAGCTGCCTCTATAAAAATCTTTAATTGGTCTTTAACCTTATCTTGACCAATGTATTCCTTAAAGTACTGAGGACGAAGGGTACGCTCAACATACTCCTCATCTCCTAGTAAATCATTATCTAATATTCTTGCCATAGGCTTATTTTAGCACAAAACAAAAAATGCAGTCAAAATTTGTCCATAAAAAAGAAGACAAGACTTGCCTTCTCTTTTAATTATTTCTTACCACCCTTAACTGGTGCCTTATCAGCTTTCTCTATAGCTTCTTTAATTGTCTTAGTATAGAGTTTAGCGCCACGGTTAATTGAGTCGCTATCAGATCCAAAGTGAACCCCATCTGTACCATTCCAGATAGAGATATTTTCTTTAGCCACTTGATACCAGTCAGCAACTGTCACAAAGTCATATTTCTCAGCCATCTCTAACTCATACTTACGTAACTGAAGCAAAGATTGAGCCTCATTACCAGATTTACTACCATTATACGGTGTCACAAAGATAATATGGTGACCCTTAGGTAAATTCTTGATAATTTTATTAATAACGCCTTTATAGTCGTCAATCTCATTAACACCACCAGCAATGACAACATCCTTAGCAAGAGCATTACTATCCGCGTAATCTTTAAGCAAATCGTTGATTGTTGATAGGTTACGACTGACTACTGCATCTATAGCGACATTATCAATACTTGATTCCAGCTGATCTTTTGATCTAAGAGCTACGGAGTCCCCTAAAATTGTCACTCCCTTATTCACACCAAATGAAGTAGCCTGACTGTTCTCCGCATTTGTACGCGTCAATTTCATCTTAGTTTGAGCTTGCGACAAACCATTAGCTTCTAAATCTTTCTCAAAGTTCCCTACAGCCGGCGCAAAGAGAGAAATAAGCACTGTAATTAAGGTGAGACCACTAAATACATAAAGCACAATATGTCGGTACGGCGTCAAGTCTAGGTCTATTCCAAAGAGACTGGCCTTTCTTCCTGCAATAAATGGCTCTATTATATAGTAGGAAAGTGTCGCAAAAACAATTGACAGAATCGTTGTCAGAATGACTGCAATAATATTATTGGTCAATTGACTAAAGATAATATATAGTGGCCAGTGAAAAAGATAGACACTATAACTGATCTCTGCCAGATAACTAATAAGAGCAGGCTCTGATTTTCCAGGCAATTTCTCATGGAGGACACGGGCAGAGTAAATCATAACAGCCGTGAACAAACTTGCCAAAACAAAACCAAATAGGTAGGTGATGCGTTCCTCAAAATGAAGGACTAAGCCTAACAATACGAGCAAGGCAAAACTCCCTGCCATATAAAGGACTGTCTTTTTCAGAGTCCAAAGACGTATATTTTTCTTGAACCTAGCGGTCGTTTCATACACACCTGAAAGTGTCGCAAAGAGCGAGCCTAGGAAGAATGGATAGGCATGCGTAATTGATGAGAAATATAAGCGAGAAAAACTATCAACAAAGAAAGCACTAATAAACATTGATAAGAAGCTCACCATAAAGCAAGCAAGAGATACCATAAAGACTAGGCCTCTAAATTGATTTTGATGTTTGACACGCTTAGCTAGGAACCAAAGCAAGGCACCCCAAAGAATATAATAGTGAACCTCAATAGCCAGACTCCATGTATGGAGGTAAATATGCTGGTTAAACTGGTTCTCGTAATTTCCTCCAGTCAGAATCTCATAATAGTTAGTTACAAAACCGATAACAGAGGTAATTTGACGTCCAATACCTGCAATAAAATCATTTCGAACCAAGAGTGCCAAAGGGGTACAGATAAGCACCATCAACACAAGTGGTGGTACGATCCGGTAGAAGCGTCGTCGCATAAAACCAAGGTAATCAATGCGATGCGTCCGAGATACCTCATCGATCAAAAGCGCTGTAATCAAATACCCTGAGAAGGTAAAGAAGACATCAACACCGATGAAGCCCCCAGGAAGAACACTTGGGAAGAAATGATAGATCAGAACCAAAAATAGTCCTGTCACACGAATATAAGAAAACCAGTTAATTCTCATCCTTTAAAAATCCCCTGTTTAAATTTCCCTTTGTAGGTAACCTTATTTTCAGTAGTCAATTTTCCTTGGCCATCGGCTTGGCCAGACTTGAACTCACCTTGATAAATCCAACCCTCATGAGATTTGAAGGTTCCTTGACCATTAAAGGAACCATTCTTAAATTCTCCTGTGTAGGTATCACCATTGTCATAGGTCAAAGTTCCTTGACCATTCAAACGGTGGTTCTGCATCTGACCTTTATAGGTAATCTTAGTCCCATCAATCTTGATAGAATGTTGCGTTTTTATAGTCACCAAAAACAAGGACAGGGCACATAAAATAATAACCCCTACTGTGATACGCTCAAATTGATTTCGGTCAATATCAATATTTTTAAAATCAAAATCCTTTAGTTGTTTAAAATTCATTGTCTATCCTTAATCCACTGTAACCAGTCTCGACAACCTGCAGTTACCAATTTATATGTTTCTTCAAAGTCACCTGTGTACCATGGGTCCGGCACTCCACCAGGTCTGAAAAGCTTGATTTTATCGTCATAATGCCCTGCAGATATCTGTAGAAGATCCTCAACATTTGACTCATCCATTCCCACAACTAGATCAAAGAACTCAAAATCAGCCTGACTAATCTGCTGTGAGCCCTTGGAAGAGTCAAAAGAAATAGCATATTTCCTTAAAATCTTTTGGGTACCTTGATGAACTGGATTTCCATGCTCCCATGAAGATGTCGCGCGACTTTCGATATGCAAAGACTTTCCTTGGTCCAGCTCTTTCATCACAAATTCTGCCATTGGGCTACGACAAATATTCCCCAGACAAACAAATACAATCTTCTTCATTATTCACCTCTTGCCCAAAGCTATTAAGAGATATGCTCACTTATTTTCTTTGTCAAAATTACGAACACACTTTTAAATCATGAAAGTAGGTTCTCATTAATTTTCATTTAATCAATCCATATTATACCGAAAAACTAATCAAATAGAAAGGTTTCTTTCCTAATCATATCGAAAAATTAGTAACCTTTTTTAACAGTTGCGACATTCATATTAATCTATAAGTTTAAGGCGTGAGAAAAGAGAACCTAGTTTCCTAGATTCTCCTTTTATTGGCTTTAGATATTTGACCAAACACTTTCAAGAATGTTTGTTTGTTCACGTCCTGGTCCTACAGAGAAAGTAGAGATACGTACACCTACCAATTCACCAACACGACGAACATAATTACGAGCATTTTCAGGAAGCTCATCTAAACTACGGCAACCTGTGATGTCTTCTTCCCAACCTGGCAATTCTTCATAGATTGGTTTACAGCGTTTCAATTGCTCAAGACTAGCTGGGTAGTAATCAATACGCTCACCATCAAGATCATAAGCTACACAAATTTTTACAGTGTCAAGACCTGAGAGAACATCGATACAGTTCAAGCTGAGGTTTGTGATACCTGATACACGACGGCTATGGCGCATCACCACTGAGTCAAACCATCCCACACGACGTGGACGTCCAGTTGTTGTTCCATATTCATGACCAACTTCACGGATACGTTCACCTACTTCATCAGATAACTCAGTTGGGAAAGGACCATCACCAACACGACTCGTATAGGCCTTACATACACCTACGACCTTATTGATTTTAGATGGACCAACACCTGAACCGATTGTAACACCACCCGCAACTGGGTTTGATGACGTTACAAATGGGTAAGTACCTTGGTCAATATCAAGCATAACCCCTTGAGCTCCTTCAAAGAGGACACGTTTGCCTGCATCAAGAACGTCGTTCAAGATAACAGATGTATCTGTGACGTATTGCTTAATTTGTTGTCCGTAAGCGTAGTATTCTTCAAAAATCTCATCGAATGATAATTCTTCAGCCTCATACATCTTACTGAAAAGACGGTTTTTCTCAGCTAAGTTTGTTTTCAAACGATCAGCAAAGATTTCTTTGTCCAAAAGGTCTGCAATACGGATACCTACACGCGCAGCCTTATCCATATAGGCAGGCCCAATACCCTTGTTAGTTGTACCAATCTTATTATCACCTTTAGCAGCTTCTTGCAGTTGATCAAGTTTAATATGGTACGGCAAGATAACGTGCGCACGGTCAGAAATACGAAGGCTCTCTGTTGACACACCTTCGGCATGAAGATATTCCAACTCTTTGACAAGTGATTTAGGATTGACCACTACACCGTTCCCGATAACAGAGATTTTCTCTGGGAAGAAAATACCTGATGGAATCAAGTGCAATTTAAATTTCTTACCATCGATAACAATCGTGTGACCTGCATTGTCTCCACCTTGATAACGTGCGATTACTTCGGCATCTTGACTTAGGAAATCTGTAATTTTCCCTTTACCTTCATCACCCCACTGGGTACCCACAACAACTACTGATGTCATATTATTTTGATAACGGACAGCTCCACCTTTACGAGGCTGTCCCCACCTTTCTTGAAAAACTTCACGGTGGGAATTTCACCCACAAGTTTCGCGTTACAGTTTATTATAGCAGAAAAAAGGCTATTTGTTCAACGTTGAAAGCGCTTCTTACAAAATATTCTGACAGTTATAGCTAAGATTGCAACTCGTTATTTACAATCTCTTTTTTATCCTTACATCTTATATAGAACTACCAGCTATTTTATGACCAAATAATTCTACTAGTTATTTAACCTGCCTCATATAATGATTTAACTGCCTTTGATTCTTTAAAACAGTCGTCTTGTCAGAATAATTTTTAACAACTGTATGATATTGCTCGACATATTTTTTGGAACGTCCGTCTAATAAAATCCATTTCACAAATGCAAAATCAAATTTTTCATTACAGCCTTCTGCCATGCTAGGACGTGTCTTTCCCCTATATGTTAAATAACGCCTAAACGCCCGATAGAGACAATTAACTCTGTTAAAGTTGAAATATACAATACAGTCAGCTTCCCTCATACGTTCTTCATAAAGACAGGCCGAGTAATTCCCTTCAATAATCCAATCACTTTGTAGCATAAATGTTGATATATCGCCAGTCATTTCATCAACTGTTCGCTCTTGCCAATTTGATGTGAAATGAATTTTATCTAAATGAAGTACCTCACAATTGTAGTGTTGACCTAAAAAATTTGCCAAAGTCGACTTTCCAGAACCACTATAGCCAATGATTGCAATTTTCAACTCATGTCTCCTTTTTCAATTCTGTTTCCTGACTAATATCATAACACAAAGCATATATCTTAGAAGGAATTATCATTTGGAACAACTCTCCTTTGGACAAACAAGCACGTAAAGTTCTGTTTAAAGTGAGTTCTTTCTTAGAAAAATAAAAAAGTAAATTTCAACTTATATTAGTCAAAATTCATTGAATTACCAATGATTTAAAGCACATGTTTTTAACAGTAGCCACTATTTAAAATTGAAAAAGGGACAAATTGGGGACAAAACTTAATAACATAATTTCCCTAACATTAGACACTCCCGACTTTGAAGAGTATCTTTAGTAAGTCACCACATTATTTTACTGATAATGAGAGAAAAGGAAACATTATTAACATGTCGTCTGTTCATGAGCAGATTCCATGGCCAGGATTTGCGCATTATGCTGCTTCAAAGGGCGGAGCAAAGCTTTTCACTGAAACGATAGCTATGGAGTACGGAAAACCTAACATACGTGTTAATAATATCGGTCCCGGAGCTATTAACACCCCTATCAATTCCGATAAATTCTTAGATCCACTCCAATACGAAGAAACTGCTAGTATGGTTCCAATGCATCGTATTGGGGAACCTGAGGAAGTCGCTGCAGCTGCTGCATGGTTAGCTTCGGATGAATCAAGCTATGTCACTGGGATTACACTATTTGTTGATGGTGGCATGACACTTTATCCCGCTTTTCAAGATGGTAAAGGGTAATTTGTTTTATCTTTAGATATACCAGTTATTTTCTTTGACAGATATAATCTCTGGTATTAAAATCTTGGAATAAAGAAAGAGAGGTAAAAAATATGATTGAAATTACTTATCTTGATTCTACAAAACAAGAAAGAGTTGTTCGTTTTAACACTTATGATGAATTTGAGCAATCTCAACATGCTTGTTTAATTGGCATATCAGATTATTACCCAGTTCAAAAATTAACCTGTAACGGTCACGATTTAGATTACCGTGGGACTTAAAGTATATTAACTTTTATCTGCATTGCTTCAAATATCAAATCATAACCACCCGTCTAACGGGTGGTTTGATCAAGGGCTATAAGCCCATAATACCAGCCAGCGCCTAAAGACGCTGGCTTTCACTTTGTTCAAGCCTTATTGCTTTTGACTCGTCACAAGCCTCTCAAAGAGGCATTCGCATTACTTACCGTTATCCCTAAAGGGATTTTCATATTCTTTCACGCTTAATTTATCCAAAGCGATATCATGCTTCTCTTGTTCCTGAATATATTTCTTAATTGTGGCTTCATTAAGTCCTACCGTACTTACATAATAACCTTCTGCCCAAAAATGTCTGTTCCCAAATTTATATTTTAAATTGGCGTGTTTATCAAACATCATTAATGCACTTTTACCTTTTAAATATCCCATAAAACTAGCTACACTCATTCGTGGTGGAATACTTACTAACATATGGACATGATCTGGCATTAAGTGGCCTTCTATTATTTCAACGCCTTTATATTGGCATAGTCTATGAAAAATCTCTCCCAGACTACTCCTATATTGATTATAGATTATTTTTCGTCTATACTTAGGTGTAAATACAATGTGGTACTTACACATCCATTTTGTATGTGACAAACTGTGAGCTTTTTGCGCCATAGTCTTAACTCCTTCCGCTTTACAATTGGCTTGAACACCTATATTGTAACTCGTTTGGAGTTTTTTTGTTATGACGGTATAACCTTCGATGCGCACCCGCATAGCGGGTGGTTTATCTGTTTCGCACCTTCGGAGCGAAACGGACTTAAAGTCACATAACGAAAAAAGCTATCACTTATTGTTGTGATAGCTTTTTAAATTTTTAAAAATTAGTTCTTTACAGTTTTGTTATCTTACCTTTTTCTGTCTAGATAATTGCTCTCTAAACATTTTTTGCATCTGTTTCTGCCCATCAGTTGAATTAAGAGACTCTTTGCTTATTTCACCTAGATAAATTTTCTCCATTAGAAGTAAATAGGCTTCTCCTAATGCTGTTGTGACTAACCCTGCTGTCGTTCCAGAAATAACTCCACCTACCCCAGTCCCTACTGCTGGGATAAATTTGAGGATGTTAGAAACGATACTTCTCCCTAGTATAGTTGCTCCTCCAGAACCCAATGTTGATGAAACAAAGGCCGTGAGAAACGATTTATTGATATCCAGTCCGAATATTACCGTAATCGCACTAATCATTGAAATCTGTGTAGGAACTAGTAGGAATGCATCTGCGAAGGGTACTGGCGTGAACCCCTCCCCAAAACTAGCCGCTACTGCTGTTGCTATTGCTGTTCGAGCATGTTTTTTTTTAGCTTCGAGTGAAACTTTCTGAATGTTTTGAAGGGTATCCTGAAGTTCTGATGGTAACACTTCCGCCATTATATCTATCAAAGTATCTAAACCATAGGCTTTGGCAACATATTCTTCATCAAATTCCATGTCTTGGGCTAAAATTGGAACGACTTTAGAAATTTCAAGGTTTTCCTGCTCTACAAGATTTTTCATTTCTAAGGCCTTGTACTTAGGCACAGACTGCGTAAGGACAACAATTATTGGTACCTTTGAATTCTTGTTTTTCTTAGAAAACTCCCTCAGCCACTCTACTTCTGAACTATCAAAAGTACGATTCGCACCTACATTGATACAATACCAAATACAATGAATTGTTTCATTAATATCTTTTGAAGCATATCCATCACTTATTAGCTTTAGTATTTCATCCTTGACACTTTCTTGTTGGTTTGCAGATAATTCAAAACCAGGTGTATCATAAATTGCTAATGGATAATCACTTTTTACAATCTTACGAATTTCTTGAGTTACTGGTCTACCTAGTCCAGTAGCAGCAAAGTCTCCTCTAAATAGGCTATTAATTAAAGTACTCTTTCCTACACCCGATTTGCCTATAACTATAATGTTTAACCGTTTTAGATTATTAATTTTTTCATTGATTTTATCTAGACACTGTTGAGCAATATTATCTGTATCAATTTGCATGCTTTTCTTCCTCTTTTAAACAATCTTGCTTAACGAATATCAGATTCTATCTGATTTTTTCTGTTTCCTATTTCCACTTGTTTTTTATAGACAAAATTAGTTGTTCTTCTCAAAATTGGTGGAATAAGGGCTGCAGATGCCAAAATGACCGCACCACTCCCCAAAACATATGTTACTTTTGAGTGTTTTTGTTTATTTGACATAATAGTACTCCTTAAACTGATATTTTGAGTTAATTATATCATATAGGAAGTTGAAGTAAATTTTTGGAACAGAAAAAACTTTAGTTTAAGATCAAATAGTCCAAATATCCTTTTCGAAATGCAACGCAATTACAAACAAAAAATGCTCGAAAAAATCATTTTGGAGTATAATTTAAGAAATAACACAAGGAGTTTTTTTATGAATAAGGAACGTATATTAGCATTTACGGATGCTGTTGTTGCAATTATTATGACCATCATGGTCTTGGAAATAAAAGCTCCCTAAGAAGCAACTCTTGAAGCTCTAGCTTCCCAATTGCCATATTACTGTGCTTTTTTATTGAGTTCTGTATCCATTTATTTTTCTTGGCTACACCATCATAATTTATTCAATACTGTGAAAAAAGTTTCATTAGGTGTATTTTGGGCGAACGGACTTTGGATCCTTGGAATGGCCTTGATTCCTATGGCTACTTCGTGGCTGAGTAAAAATGTAAATGCTTTTTTACCTGAATTTTTCTATTTCATTGTCTACTGTTTTTGGTCTGTCGCTTATTATGTGTTAGATAATCGTATCTTTGCCTATCAAAATAGAATTGGTAAAACAATGCAACGTGAAGGGATTATTAGACATTTTTGGATTGATTTAGCCTTATTTCTTATTGGGATCATTTTAATTCCTATAATTCCAATTTCTGGGGTAATTCTAACGATTATCCAAATGAGCACCTGGACAATAGTTCCATATATTGTAAAAGCCTGAAATCATTAAAGACTTGATTACTCTAAACTATCTTTTTGATAAATGTAAAAAAGCAGGAGTTTTATTCGATTGAATGAAACTCCTGCTCTTTTATAATTATTTCCCAAAAGAGTTTTTGATATCTTCAACGGCACCATCAATACTACCTTTGACATCCTTCAAGCTATCTTTAGCACTGGCAACTGTTTTCTCAACAACACCTTCAACTTCAGTTTTTTATCGGAAGTGAGTTTTCCAGCACCTTCTTTAACTACACCTTTAGCTTGATTCATTTTTTCTTCGAGACTCATAATAGTTCCTCCTAAATTTTCTTCAATTCTATCAAAATTTGAAACTAATTTCCTAAATATTGCTTTCTGATTTTACAACTAGATAACGTTCCTTTTAGTTTTTATGACTTTTCAACAACTCTTTATTCTCAATTAAAAGTTCTAACGGAGATTTTTCTCTAGCTGGAATAAACCCTGGCTCATATTGATTATGTAATGTTCCTGTAGAAGAAGAGGGATCAATATATAGCTCTGAACCATCTTCCATATAAAGTTGTTTCCCTCGTGTTAGGTAGAGTAAATCTTCTAATAGGTGCTCATTGGTATGTAAGAAACGTTCAATATCTTTTACACCTTTCAAAATTTCACCTATTTTATTCGTGTATTCCTCTGACTCAAGAACACTCTTTTCTAATTCAATTTCCTTACTAGTTCCAAAAAGTTGCGTCGGAGTTGCATTAAAATATTCTGCTATCTTATCTAAATTTGCAAAGGTAGGATAGCTTTTTTGCTTTTCATAGTCAGAAATAGATTGCTTACCAATACCTAGATCATCAGCTAATTGTGTTTGACTTACTCCCTTTTCTGTACGTAGTCGGGCTAAATTAGGTCCAAAGTTTTGTATTATAAAAGGCATATAAAACTCCTCGTCGTGTTTTAAACTTATTTTATCAGCTATAAACTTATAAATCAAGTTTTATCTTGACTATATAATATAAATTTTATAAAATATATTTATAACTTACAAACAAGTTATAAATAGGGAATCTGTTTTTAGAATAGTACATAAGGAACACGTTCCAGAGAGAACTTTGGTTCCTATCATCTATTAGAAAGGTTGAGGCTAGACTTTGTCCAAACAATTTCTAGCGAATCTACAGCTGGCTATTCTAACAGCCAGCAAAAAGGGACACTTAGGACAACGTCCAAAGAACGACGGGACTGGCGAACGTTGATTTGACGGTGTTCCTGAGATCTAAAAACTCTAAAAGAAAGGGGGACAATGTTGATGGTTTCTATACAAGATTTGAGAACCATTCAAGAACAATGTAATTTAAAAGAATTGGTACAAGGGGTAGATGTCAGTATTGATAGATTAACGGTTATCTGGGATACGGAATCTGGATCCCTAAGGCGGATTTTCAAAAATCTGAAACGAGTAATGGCTTCAAAGATTGATTCTTTTGATATCCACGATAATGTACGAGATGACAACTTCTCTTTAGTCAAAGACTTTGATAAAAATGGGTCAATCACCGTTGTGTTCTTTCAGTTAGCAGTTTATGGGAATGAACAACTGATTCGACTTGACTTCAATCCTAATACCTTAAAGGAATTTAATGGAATGACAATATGGAGACAATTAATGTACTTCGCTAGATTGAATTCATTGACGGTACGTTTATCTCGTTTTGATTTAGCTTTTGATATCTTCAACAGACCTGAAATTGTTAATTTACAACATATTAAAGGGGGTGTGACACATAAGATATTCTATGGTCGAGGGGGCGAATTGGAGACGAAATACTGGGGTTCTAGCGGTAGTAATGTACAGGTTAGGTTATATGATAAGAATAAAGAAATCATTGCTCACAGGCGCCAAGAAAAGCTAGATTTAGATGATAAACCGTTTTGGTGGAGATTAGAGTTTCAACTCAGAACGAAAGCGATTGGTGAGGTGATGGTCCAAGATATTATGAATCGACTTAATAATTTCGGATTTTACCAGTTAGATAATATTCGAGTGGACCAAAGAGCTTTTACAATTATCTTTCTCAACAACCCTGAACTATTATCGTTGGCTTTCCCAAATTTAAAATTAGACAGTATCAAAAAGAAAAAAACTAGAGTCCGTAAACTGTTGAGAAAAGAAACTAACCAATTTGCCGAAGAACTAAAAGAAGTATTAATACAGAATCTTCCTAAATTAAATGCAGAGTTGAAACTGTTGGTAGGTGAGTTTCTGTTTTTAGAAGATAAATAGGAGGATGAGAATGCATAACAATTTGATTAGTAATAAAGAATTAATTGAAATGGGCTATCGCCCTCACACAGCAAATGACATTATTCATCAAGCTAGAGAATTACTTGTATCCCGAGGATATACATTTTATAATCGTAAGCGTCTGATGGTTGTTCCCAAGAGTATTGTAAACGAAATTCTAGGAACAGAGGTAGCATAATATGGCAAATATTCGTTATCGAAAGCGTGGCAATAAGGGGTTATGGGCTTACGAAATCCGCCACGCAAGAAAGACTATAGCTTATAACAGTGGTTTTAAGACCAAAAAGTTAGCTGAAACTGAGGCTGAGCCAATCCTTCAAGAACTCCGTTGTGGAAAACGAATTTCGAAAGATATTTCTCTGGCAGAACTTTACCAAGAATGGGTTGAGCTAAAAATATTACCCAGTAACAAATCAGAAGAAACAAAGAAAAAATACCTTCTTCGAAAAAAGACTATTATTAAATTATTTGGAGACAAAAAGGTCACACAAATTCGTGCTAGCGAGTATCAAAGGATTATGAATAGCTATGGAAAGACGGTTAGTCGAAACTTCCTAGGAAGATTAAATACCAGTATCCACCAAAGCATACAAATGGCTGTCGCAGACAAAATCTTAGTAGATGATTTCACTCAACATGTTGAGTTATTTTCATCCAAAAAACAGCAATCAGTCGAGGACAAGTATTTACATGCAGAAAAAGATTATCTTGATCTCATAAGTGCAGTCAAAGAAAAATTTGATTACCAAAGGTCAATCGTTCCTTATATTATCTATTTTCTTCTAAAGACAGGTATGAGATTTGGAGAATTAATTGCCCTAACGTGGGACGAAGTAGACTTTGAGAAAGGATTTTTAAAAACATATAGAAGGTTTAATACACTTTCTCATAAGTTTGTTCCACCCAAAAATAAAACATCTATTCGGATAGTCCCAATAGACGAGGAATGTATAAAAATCTTACAAGTTCTACATACACAACAGGAAAAAGCTAATAAAGAGCTTGGAATAAGAAATCATTCCAAAATGATTTTTCAGCATTTTGGATATATCCATTCAGTTCCTGATATTGCTAGTGTAAACAAAGCTTTAAACGTAATCTTGAATAAACTGGATATCTATCCGATAATCACGACTAAAGGTGCACGCCATACATATGGTAGCTATCTTTGGCATAAAGGATTTGATTTAGGTGTAATTGCGAAGATATTAGGTCATAAAGATATTTCAATGTTAGTAGAAGTATATGGTCATACCTTAGAAGAAAAAATTTATGAGGAATTTAATAACATAAAATATATCTGGAAAGAAACACCTTAAAAAATGTGGGACAAACTTCATTTAAACAAGCAAAAAAGCCTTGTAAACCAAGGCTTTTACTGTTGAAATTAGATGCCCCCTACAGGGCTCGAACCTGTGACCCATGGATTAAGAGTCCACTGCTCTACCAACTGAGCTAAGGAGGCTGGATGCTGTATTGGTACCGATGATCCACGGTTTGTATTGAACCCGCGACGTAAAAAAGCAGGTGGGCGACTCGCTACTAACTTCAGTTGCTTCTGGGTGAGCCAGCCTGCACACTGTTAATAGACCTCTGTCTCCCGATAATACAAAAATTAGTCGGTCAACACTTATATGTGGATTCGTATACCACAGCAATTTCTATGTTTTTATAATACCACTTTTGAAAATTATTGCAAGAGGAAAAATCAAATTTTTTGCAATCGTTTTCGTTGATTCCTCTCGTATTACCTAGATAACTTATCAATCCGTTCTTTATTAGCTCCAAGAGCTCTTTCATATTTCCCGGTTTCATTGGGTTGGAAATAATTCACACCTCTTAATTTATCTGGAAGGTATTGTTGCTTGACCCACTTTTCGGGATAAGCATGGGGATACTTGTAATCTTGTGCATTGCCCAGTTCCTTGCTTCCAGCATAGTGTCCATCTCTCAAATGACGAGGAATTGGTAAATTTCCTGATTTTCTAAGGTCTGCCAAGGCAGCATCCATAGCCATATAAGCAGAATTCGACTTAGGAGATAAAGCTAAGTCAACAACTACATTGGCTATCAAAATACGCGCCTCTGGGAAACCTACTTTCTGTGCAGCTTCCAAAGCTGTAACCGTGTGAACTTGCGCATCAGGATTAGCTAAACCAATATCCTCGTATGCAATCACAGTCAAGCGCCGCGCTAGACTAGGGAGATCTCCTGCTTCAACCAAACGCGCTGCATAATGAAGACTGGCATTAACATCAGAGCCTCGAATAGATTTTTGCAAAGCAGAGAGCACATCATAGTGTCCATCACCGTCTTTATCCATGGTGATATAGCTACGTTGTAAACTATTTTCCACTGTATCTAAAGTAATATGGCGAAGTCCATCTTCTGAAGTTGGCGTCGACATGACAGCTAGATCTAACGAATTATAAGCCGAACGTAGATCACCATTAGTAGCCGTAGCAATAAAATCTAGAGCATCATCATCTAACTGGACATCAAAGTCAAAACCACGCTCCTTGTCCTCTAAAACACCTAGGATAGCTTCCTTAATATCCTCGTTAGAGAGTGGTTCCAACTCAAATATTTGTACACGACTACGGATGGCTGGTGTTACAGAAAAAAACGGATTCTCCGTTGTAGCCCCAATCATGATAATATTACCATTCTCTAAGAGTGGTAATAAAAAGTCTTGTTTAGCTTTATCTAAACGATGAATCTCATCTAGGAGCAGAACTAAGCCACCTGAAAATTTAGCCTCTTCCGCAATTTCCTGCAGGCGTTTCTTGCTATCAACTGTAGCATTAAAGGTTCTAAAAGCAAATTTTGTTGTTCCTGCAATAGCACTAGCTATTGAGGTCTTCCCGATTCCTGGTGGCCCGTAGAGAATCATTGACGATAGCATATTCGCTTCTACCATACGGCGAATAATTTTACCTTCACCAACCAGATGCTTCTGACCAATCACCTCTGAAATTGTACGTGGACGCATGCGTAGAGCAAGATTATCTGGCATCTTCTCTCCTTTTTTAACTGATTTTTTCTTATTATAATAAGCATATACTATTTTGTTACAAAAAGAAATCATAAATAGTTCTTGTCAAACCTAAATTCTTATGATAGAATGTTTTGGTATGTGGTGCTAGCACATCCGTAATAAATTCTACCTAGGAGGAAAACACGAAATGGCTAAAGTATGTTACTTTACAGGACGTAAAACTGTTTCTGGAAACAACCGTTCACACGCTATGAACAAAACTAAACGTGCCGTTAAACCTAACCTTCAAAAAGTTACTATCCTTGTTGATGGTAAACCTAAAAAAGTTTGGGCTTCAGCTCGTGCGCTTAAATCTGGTAAAGTTGAACGCGTTTAATCTTATTGGATATTAAGAGAGATGACTTTAGTCGTCTCTTTTTTTATTCATCATCTTTCCCTTTTGGGTATACTTATGTTATAATAAAGAACTAACAGATAATTCTTATAGAAAGAAGGTGTCAGTATGGGATTTACAGATGAAACTGTTCGTTTCAACCTAGACGACGGTAGCAAAGATGAAATCAGTAATACTTTGACAAATGTCTACCGTTCGTTGGCTGAGAAAGGTTATAATCCTATCAACCAAATCGTCGGTTATGTTCTGAGCGGTGACCCTGCTTATGTTCCGCGTTATAATGACGCCCGTAACCAGATTCGTAAATACGAACGTGATGAAATCGTTGAAGAACTCGTTCGCTATTATCTTAAAGGAAATGGAATTGACCTCTAATGCGAGTAATGGGACTTGATGTTGGCTCAAAAACAGTAGGAGTTGCGATTAGTGACCCCCTCGGTTTTACAGCCCAAGGCGTTGAAATTATCAAAATTGACGAGGAGGCTGAAGAGTTTGGTTTCGACCGACTAGGCGAGCTCGTTAAAGAGTATAAGGTAGAAAAATTTGTTGTTGGTCTTCCTAAAAACATGAATAACACTGAAGGACCACGTGTTGAGGCAAGCAAAGCCTATGGTGACAAAATCAAGGAAATCTTTGGAATTCCTGTAGATTACCAAGACGAGCGCTTGACAACTGTTCAAGCCGAGCGTATGTTAGTTGAACAAGCAGATGTCAGCCGTGGAAAACGTAAAAAAGTTATTGATAAATTAGCTGCCCAACTTATTCTACAAAACTACCTCGATCGAATGTTTTAAGAAAGTGTAATAGAGACCTAATAGTCAAGTGACAATCTAGTAAACTGACAAGCAAATATACTAGATTTTCCTCACTATTCAGCGCTCTCTTCAAAAAGGAGAACAATATGTCACACAATCACGACCACAACCATGATCATGAAGTCATCACTTTAGTAGACGAACAAGGAAATGAAACACTTTTTGAAATCTTGTTGACTATTGATGGACGCGAAGAATTTGGTAAAAACTATGTTCTTTTAGTACCAGCTGGTGCTGAAGAAGATGCTAATGGAGAAATCGAAATACAAGCATACTCATTCACTGAAAATGAAGACGGTACTGAAGGCGACCTTCAACCAATCCCTGAAGATTCAGATGCTGAATGGGATATGATCGAAGAAGTTTTCAATAGCTTTATCGACGAAAACTAAAAATATTCAATGCCATAGGCAAAGAAATGGCTTGTTAAAAAGAGATTGGGATATTGTATCTCAGTCTCTTTTTTAGATATTTTTTATTAAATGTAAGAAATTAGAGGAAAATTGACTAAATGGTATTATCTGATATACTTTAAATAAGACAATTAGGAGGCAAGACCCTTCTATTTATAACTTTCCAAATGTCAACAAAGGAGTTTAATTGTGAGTCCATACAACGAAGACAATACTGTAGATTCAAGTGGCTACCAAGGTTATCATCGAAGCCACCATCGATCTCATACACAAGATAGTCAATCCGAAAAGATTGAAGTGACAATTCAAGGACATACCGAAGAATCAGATTCTTCTCAAATAGAGAAAAAAACTAAGATTTCACTTCCATGGAAGCATAAAGGTCATATCCTGATTTTCAGTTTGATCTTAAGTATTTTTAGTATAGCAGTTCCCTACTTTACAGACTTTGCCAATAATATACAGTCTCAAAACCTTTATATTGCAAAAATGTTTGCCAATGGTAGCTTACCTTACTCTGACTTTTTTGCGACAGGTGGATTCTTTTATTACCTCCTGGTTTCTCTGGCTTTCCGTTTAGGATCAACGCTTTGGCTAATTCCTATACAATTCCTCGCCTACTATCTTTCTGGTAGTTACCTTTACAAGACTGTCATGCACATGACAAGTAAGAAGGAAATTGCCACTCTAATTAGTATTATTTTCTATGTCACTAATGGGACACTTGGTTTTGGTGGGCTTTACCCTATCCAATTTGCTATGCCTTTTGTCCTAGGTGCAATCTTCTTCTTAACTCGTTACTTTGCGGGTCATAGTCGTGACGAAGCCTTTATTCTTTACGGCTTTGCTGGAACTGCCGGGGCCCTCTTTGAAGCTCGAACTCTTATTTTCTGGATATTGTCACTTGTGACAATCTTCGTTTACAACCTTGTCAACAAACACTTTGCTCGTGGTTTTTATCAAGTTCTTTGTATTGTTTTTGGTAATATTCTAGTATTGTATCTATGTCTTTACTTTATCCTTAATTTACAAATTACATCGGACTATATTAACCAAGTTTTGGTTTACAACTTTACACAACTCGCTGTAGAAAAAAATGACTTTCTACTTACATTAGCCTATCAAAGCTTTGCTGTTTTAGGCTCTGGGTTACTTATTGGTGCACTTACTACAAGCAACCACCTTCTTGGCGAGGCTAAAGATAAGAGCATCAAGTGGGTACTGCTCCTTAGTTTTATCTTTACAGTGGTTTACAGCTTGTTCTCTCAAAGCTTTGGACTTTACAGTATGCTCAATATCGTACCTTATGGTCTAGTCTTAACAGCACTTTCTTTAGATGATGCTATTAAAAAGAGAGCAGAGCGAACTTCTCACCGACGTCGTAATGGTAACCAGATTCACACACTTAAAGTTTTTGGTATCTTCCTTAGTCGTAATTACTTCTTACCTATTGCAGTCTTTGCATTCGCTTTTGCGATACCAATCATTATGTTCCTATTTAATTTAGGAAATAATACTGAACGTAGTACTGTTGCAAATTACCTCTCTAAAAATACCAAGAAAGATGAAACGATTTACGTTTACGATTCCTCAGCAAAGATTTATTTGGAAAGCAGTCGTAAAGCAGCCTCACAATTTGTTCTTCCAGAACTTAACACAGCTAAATCTAGTCATCAGAAAGCTCTTTCGGATACTATTATCCAAGATTCAGCACAATATATCGTTGTCCAACAGGATACACAACTACCTTCTGAGGTTAAATCTACACTTTCAAAAAACTATAAAAAGGCCCCTGTAAAAGGCGTTAAACGATACACTGTTTATGTCCTAAAATAGGTCAAAAAATCAATATATAGTGGTTGGAATAAAAATATACCACAATATATTGATTTTTTTTTGCCTAGTGCTATAATTAGTAACGAGGTGATTTTTAGATGATTACATTAGAAAAAGAAAAGGTTACAATCAACCCTGATATCAAAGTCATCAAACGTGATGGTCGTATGGTTGTCTTTGATTCAAGTAAAATATATGAAGCTATTCTCAAAGCGAGTGAAGCTATTACACCTATCACACCCTTAATTGAAGCAAAGTTGGAGGGAATTGCCAACCGTATTGTTGCTGAAATCAATGACCGCTTCACTCAAAATATCAAAATATATGAAATCCAAAGCATTGTAGAGCACGAGTTACTCGAAGCTAACGAATATACTATCGCTCAAGAATATATTAACTATCGTACCAAACGTGATTTTGAGCGTTCTCAGGCTACTGACATCAATTTCACCATCAGTAAACTTGTTAATAAAGATCTAGCTGTTGTTCATGAAAATGCTAATAAAGATAGCGACCTTTACAATACACAACGTGATTTAACCGCAGGAATTGTCGGAAAATCTGTAGGACTTAAGATGCTTCCTCCACACGTGGCAAATGCTCATCAAAAGGGAGATATCCATTTCCACGATTTAGACTATAGCCCCTACACACCTATGACCAACTGTTGTTTGATTGACTTCAAAGGCATGTTGGCAAATGGTTTTAAAATTGGTAACGCTGAAGTTGAAAGTCCTAAATCCATTCAAACTGCAACAGCACAAATTTCACAAATCATCGCAAATGTTGCCTCTAGTCAATATGGTGGCTGTACTGCAGACCGTATCGATGAATTTTTAGCTCCTTACGCAGAACTTAACTACAAAAAACACTTAGCTGATGCTAAAGAGTGGGTGGCTGAAGAAAAACGTGAAGATTATGCACGCGCTAAAACTCGTAAAGATATCTACGATGCTATGCAATCTCTTGAATATGAGATTAATACGCTTTTCACTTCAAATGGACAGACTCCCTTTACCTCTCTAGGTTTCGGTTTGGGAACAAGCTGGTTTGAGCGTGAAATCCAAAAGGCTATCCTACAAGTTCGTATTTTAGGACTTGGCTCCGAACACCGTACAGCTATTTTCCCTAAACTGATTTTTACCTTAAAACGTGGACTTAACTTAGAGCCTAGCTCACCTAACTACGATATTAAGCAACTAGCTCTTGAATGTGCAACAAAGCGTATGTACCCGGATGTCCTATCATATGACAAAGTCATTGAATTGACGGGTTCCTTCAAGGCTCCTATGGGATGTCGTTCCTTCCTACAGGGGTGGAAGGATGAAAATGGTGTTGAAGTTAATTCTGGACGAATGAATCTGGGGGTTGTAACCCTTAATCTTCCTCGAATTGCCCTAGAATCTAAGGGAGACCAAGATAAATTTTGGGAAATTTTTGAAGAAAGAATGGGAATTGCCAAAGATGCACTCGTCTATCGAGTTGAACGTGTCAAAGAAGCTACACCTGCTAATGCGCCTATACTTTATCAGTATGGGGCCTTTGGCCAACGTCTAGGTAAATTCGACAATGTAGATCAACTCTTCAAACATCGTCGTGCAACCGTATCACTTGGTTATATTGGGCTTTATGAAGTAGCATCTGTTTTTTATGGTAGTGACTGGGAGACAAATCTAGAAGCCAAGGCATTTACTTTAAATATCGTAAAAGCTATGAAAAATGCTTGTGAAGGTTGGTCTGACGAATATGATTATCATTTCTCTGTTTATTCAACACCATCAGAAAGTTTGACTGATCGCTTCTGTCGTTTGGATACTGAAAAATTCGGTGTCGTGACTGATATCACAGATAAAGAATATTACACCAACTCTTTCCACTACGATGTTCGTAAAAATCCAACACCATTTGAAAAATTAGAATTCGAAAAAGCTTACCCAGAAGCTGGCGCAACTGGTGGATTCATCCATTATTGTGAATATCCAGTCCTCCAGCAAAACCCTAAAGCACTCGAAGCTGTCTGGGACTTTGCTTATGACCGTGTCGGTTATCTTGGAACGAATACTCCAATAGATAAATGCTACAAGTGTGACTTTGAAGGGGACTTCACCCCAACAGAACGTGGATTCATGTGTCCTAACTGTGGCAACACAGATCCTAAAACAGTTGATGTTGTCAAACGTACTTGCGGTTATCTAGGAAATCCACAGGCACGCCCAATGGTTAAAGGACGCCACAAAGAAATATCAGCTCGAGTCAAACACATGAACGGTTCAACCATAAAATATGAAGGTAAACACCTTTAATAAGACCTAGAATACATTATAATAAACTAGAAGCAGCTGGATGATACCTTCCAACTGCTTTGCTTATTTCATTTTTAGAAAGGAATATTATGGGAAAATATCAATTAGATTATAAAGGTATGCAACAAGTGGAACGTTACCACGAAAAAAATGCAACCGTCAAAAATGATAAAAAAGCACGTGTCCAAGCCCTTTTGAAAAAAGCTGGAAAGAAGAAGTAATATGATTTTACGCCGTCCAAGTCAAACAGATAAAGAAGCTATCTTAGAGATGATGGCTGAATTTGAAAGGGAGCAAGCTGCTCATGATGGTGGATTTTGGAACGCCGACAATTTTGTTTATGAAGAGTGGCTAGAAGAAAATCTTCAAGCGGAAGCGGGACTCAATATTCCTGAAAACTGGGTTCCTGCTATCCAGCTGGTTAGTTTTGACGAAGCAGGCCAGGCTCTTGGCTTTCTCAACCTTCGTCTCCGATTAAATGACTACTTACTAGAAAAAGGGGGCCATATCGGCTACTCCATCCGTCCATCCGAACGAGGAAAGGGTTATGCGAAAGAATCTCTCCGTCAAGGCTTACAAATAGCTAAAGAAAAGAATATTCATCGTGTTCTAGTCACTTGTAGTATCAAGAATCCTGCTAGCCAAGCTGTTATATTAGCCAACGGTGGTCAGTTGGAGGACATTCACCATGAAACTGAGCGCTATTGGATAGATTTGGAGTAAAATCATGACATGGAATACACCAAAACCACAAGAATGGAAGTCCGAAGAACTTAGCCAAGGTCGCATTATTGACTACAAAGCTTTTAACTTCGTTGATGGTGAAGGCGTACGTAATTCGCTTTACGTCTCTGGTTGCATGTTTCATTGCAAGGGATGCTATAATGCTGCTACCTGGTCATTTAAGGCAGGAATTCCCTATACTAAAGAACTTGAAGAACAAATCATGAGGGATCTAGCTCAACCTTACGTACAAGGTCTCACGCTACTTGGTGGTGAACCCTTCCTAAACACAGGAATTCTCATTCCCTTAGTCAAACGCATTCGTAAGGAACTCCCGGAAAAAGATATCTGGTCTTGGACTGGGTATACTTGGGAGGAGTTGATGCTTGAAACCCCTGATAAACTAGAACTTCTTCAACTCGTTGATATTCTCGTTGACGGCCGCTTTGACATCACTAAAAAGAATCTTATGCTCCAGTTTCGAGGATCATCTAATCAACGTATTATTGATGTCAAAAAATCTCTTGATCAAGGAGCAGTCATTATTTGGGACAAGCTAAATGACGGTCAAACGAACTATGAACAAGTCGATCGTAAAGATATGCTATAAAAAAAGTCTGAGTTGTTAACTCAGACTTTTTTTAACGATTTTAACAAAAACTAGCTCATTGTTAGAGGATAAATCCTCACGATAGTTAAAATCATCAAAAGACAATTTTCGTAAAGTATTAATCGTTTGACAATTCTCCTCCATAACAGCTGTCAAAAAAGCCCCTCTTGCCTTTTTGGATATCGTAGAGTGAGTCTTAAGAACCCCATTGCGGTCTTCCATAAAGCTAACCGTCAATAACTGCTTACGAAGAGTTGGACTAAAAACATCCTCAAATTCACTTGAAAGTAAAGAAACAACTGGAGCTTGACTCTCCTCTAGAAATTGGTCATATTCAGCACGCCAATAGTTTTTTAAGGACTGACCATTAACCTTGATCTTCGTATGAAAATCATGACGATGTTCTTGAATCGGATAAAAAGCGGGAATAATCCCATAAAAGGAAGATGTGATGAATACTTGTTGGCCTAAGAAATCTTTTTCACATGTGGATAAGTCACTACGTTTGATGTGACGATACATCAGTCCATTAAAAAGCTCGACAGCCGGATAGTTCTTCGCTTCTCCAGACAAAATCGCAGCCCAGCGCTGCTTCTCTTTCTCAGCCTGCTCAGGCTTTATTTTATAAGTTGTGGACAATTCATCTGTGGATAATTTTGCCATTTCAGTTAGGATAGCCGCACTCTTTTCAGATAATTTTTGAGACGGAACTTCCTTACTGGCCTTCATTTCTTTTGCGGTTGGAATTAAAAATCTAATCATACTGATATTGTAAAGTCAAGCAAGCATTTCGTCAAGAATTCTATCCAACAAAAAAGAAGCTAACGTTCGTCAACTTCCTTTTTTTGTTAGTCATCTAAATCAACAAAACGACCTAGAATATGTACATTTTCTGCAATGGAGACAAAGGCTTTAGGGTCTGCTTTTCTCATATAATGCTTGAAGTCAGTATACTCTTCACGCGTAATAATCGCCAATAATACGGCTTTCTTTTCGTGATTATATGTTCCTTCCGCATCATTAATCAACGTTACTCCACGGTGGAGTTTCTTCTGGATCATTCGTACAACTGGATCTGGATTACTTGTAACAATCATAGCCTGCATTTTCTTTTGTTTTGTGAAAATCGCATCTGTAACTCGACTAGAAACAAAAATAGTCACCATTGAATAAAGAGCATATTTCCAACCAAAAAGAATGCCCGCAAAAACCATGATAATTCCATTGACAATCAAGGAGATATTACCAACATCACGGCCTGTTTTCTTACGAATAGTGAGGCTAACGATATCCGTCCCTCCACTAGAGATACGTGATTTTAAACCGAAACCAATCCCCGTTCCCATGACCAAACCACCAAAGATAGCATTGATCAAAGGATCCTCTGTCAAGATTACATGTGGCATCACCTGAATAAAAAGGGAGCTCATCGTTACTGTAATGAAGGTAAAGATAGTAAATTTATGGCCAATCTTATACCAAGCCAGAATCAAGAGAGGGATATTAATTGCATAGAAAGTCAATGATACTGGTATCTCAAAGCCTAAAGTTCTAACACTCAATGCCGATAAAACTTGTGCAAAACCTGTTGCTCCACTGGAGTAAACATGTCCAGGTTGAAAAAAGAAATTAACGGCGATTGACGATAAGAGCCCGTAAAGTAAAGAAGCTGAAACTTTTTCAGTATATTTTTCACGGGAAATACTACGTGCAGCCTGCAAAACGCCCATTTTCTTCGCAGACTTTTTCGCTACAAATTTAACATGTTTATGAAGAGGTGCTTTATTCATTTTCTAAATCTACATGAAGGGCAAGTTCTTCCAACTGTTTATCAGCCACAAGACTTGGAGCCTGAGTCATAGGATCTGATGCCTTATTATTTTTAGGGAAGGCAATCACTTCACGGATATTATCTTTACCTGCAAGAAGCATGACGAAGCGGTCAAGACCGATAGCCAAACCACCATGTGGTGGGAAACCATAGTCCATAGCTTCAAGAAGGAATCCAAATTGCTCATAGGCTGATTCTTCAGAGAAACCAAGGGCTTTCAACATACGTTCCTGTAGTTCTTTATGATTGATACGTAGACTACCCCCACCAAGCTCATAACCATTCAAGACAATATCATAAGCTACAGCACGTACCTTGGAAAGATCTCCTTCAAGCTCTGCTGCAGAATCTTCTGTTGGCAAAGTAAATGGGTGGTGAGCAGACATATAGCGTCCCTCTTCTTCAGACCACTCAAACATTGGCCAATCGACAACCCAAAGGAAGTTGAACTTAGTGTTGTCAATCATGTCAAGTTCTTTAGCAATTTGATTACGCAAAGCACCAAGTGTGTTATTAGCGATTTCAAGTGTATCTGCTACAAAAAGAACTAGATCATTCTCTTCAAGGTGTAAAGCATCTGTCAACTTATCTTCAATACTTGTCAAGAATTTAGCAACTGGACCTGCTAGAGCTCCGTCAGTCATCTTAACCCAAGCAAGACCTTTAGCGCCAAATTGTTTGGCAAACTCTGTCAACTTGTCAATACTTTTACGTGAGTATTTGTCTGCATTTCCTTTGACAACAATTGCCTTAACAGCTGGTGCCTCAGCAAACACTTTGAAGTCTACACCCTTGACAACCTCTGTCAAGTCTTGTAAAAGCATGTCAAAGCGTGTATCTGGCTTGTCAGAACCATAGTTATTCATGGCATCATCATAAGACATGCGTGGGAATGGTAATGTAACTTCAATCCCTTTAGTTTCTTTCATAACCTTAGCAATCAATCCCTCTGTAATATCTTGGATTTCTTGCTCATTAAGGAAAGAGGTTTCCAAGTCAACTTGTGTAAACTCAGGTTGACGGTCTCCACGCAAATCTTCATCACGGAAACACTTAACAATTTGATAATAACGGTCAAAACCAGCATTCATCAATAATTGTTTAGTGATTTGAGGACTTTGCGGAAGAGCATAAAAGTGACCTTGGCTAACACGGCTTGGAACCAAGTAATCACGAGCACCTTCTGGTGTAGATTTTGTCAACATTGGTGTTTCAACATCGATAAATTCCAAGTCATCAAGATAATTTCGGATGGCGTGAGTTACCTTTGCACGGAGCTTAAAGTTTTCCAACATCTCTGGACGACGAAGATCCAAGTAGCGGTAACGCATACGTGTATCATCACTAGCCTCAACACCATCTTTAATTTCAAATGGCGTTGTTTTGGCAGTATTAAGGACTTTAAGGTCTTCAACTTTAAGTTCGACAGCACCTGTAGGCAAGTTATCATTAGCTTGTTCACGCGCTTCAACAGTTCCTGTTACTTCAATAACAAATTCGCTACGCAAGCTTTCAGCTGTTTCAACAACATTAGCATCCGCATTTTCAGGGTTAACAACCAACTGCATCAAACCTTCACGGTCACGAAGATCGATGAAAATCAAACCTCCGAGGTTACGACGGCGAGATACCCAACCTTTCAAAGTAATAGTAGTTCCGATGTGTTCACTACGAACACGTCCGGCATACATAGAACGTTCCATAAATACACTTCTTTCGTTAATTTTTTAGTCTTAACTATTATAGCAAAAAGCCCATCAAAACCCCACCCATTTCAGGTTAGAATTTTAATAGACTTTCTTTTTTATAAAACTATTTGCCAAATTGTTTCAACAAATCACTAGTATCCACGTAATCCTCAGCAAACTCTTCAAAATCTTCAAAACGATAATCGGCTGTTTCTAAGTCAAGTAAACTATTCCAACGGAATCCGTAAACATCCTCAATGATAACACTAAGTTCATCAGTTTCCTCGTCTACCTGCCATCCCAAATAACGTTCCTGTGTTTCAAAACTCAAGACCACATCTTGACAATCTTGACGCCAAACTTGACCAAGTAATTGCTGACACATCGCATGATCACTTGCAGGCTCATCATTAAACCAAGTAATGTCATGTTTATCAAGAAAGGCAATCAACTGCCAAAACTGTTGTTGGAAACGAATGGGCATACTGCGATCAAAAGCCAAACTGAACTTTTCACTCCGTTTGAGCATATCAACTATACTAACCATATGCCCCCTACTTTTCTAACTGTTCGAGGACTGCTGCAAAGTTTTTAGTTAGCTCTTCGAAACTTACAGTAACTTCCTCACGAGTAGCATTATTTTTGACATTGACCTGACCTGACTCCACTTCACTCTCACCTAATGTGATAACCGTCTTGGCCTTGAAGGTATCTGCTGACTTAAATTGCGCCTTAATCTTACGTCCAAGGTAATCACGTTCAGCCTTAAATCCTTGATAGCGGATAGCTTGAACTAACTCAAGAGCTTTGCCATTGGCACCTGAACCAAGTACTGCAATGTAAACATCCAGACTTTCTTCCACCGGAAGCTCAATACCTTGTTTATCAAGAACCAAAAGTAAGCGTTCTAAACCAAGTCCAAAACCAAAACCAGCTGTTTCTGGACCACCGAAGTATTCAACCAAACTATCATAACGACCACCTGCACAGATTGTCAATTCAGACTTATCAATAGTGGTAATAAATTCAAAAATCGTGTGGTTGTAGTAATCAAGACCACGTACCATATTAGTATCAATCACATAAGGAATGTTAAGACTATCGAGCATGGCACGTACTTCGTCAAAGTGCGCTTGACTTTCTTCATCTAAATAATCAAGGATAGAGGGAGCATTTTCAACTGCAACCTTATCTTCTTTTTCTTTTGAATCGAGTACTCGCAAAGGATTTTCATCCAAACGGCGTTGACTATCTTTTGACAAACTTTCACGCATCGGTGTCAAGTAGTCAATCAAGGCCTGACGATAAGCCAGACGACTCTCAGTATTTCCAAGGCTATTCAAATGAAGGGTAACATCCCTAATGCCAAGCGTATTAAAGAGTTGGTAGGCCATAGCAATGGTTTCAACATCTGTTGCAGGATTTTTTGATCCAAAGCACTCTACACCTAGTTGGTGGAACTCGCGCAAGCGTCCTGCTTGAGGACGTTCATAACGGAACATTGATCCAATATAATAAACTTTAACAGGTTTTTGGACCTCTGGCGCAAAGAGTTTGTTTTCTACATAAGAGCGTACAACCGGTGCTGTTCCTTCTGGACGAAGTGTAATATGACGGTCTCCCTTATCATGAAAATCATACATTTCCTTAGTAACGATGTCAGTTGTATCACCTACTGAACGGGAAATGACCTCGTAATGTTCAAACATAGGTGTACGAATTTCACCATAATTGTATTTCTTAAATGTTTCACGTGCAACATTTTCTACGTACTGCCATTTGGCACTATCCGCAGGTAAAATATCCTGCGTTCCCTTAGGTTTTTGAAGTTTCATAATGATGATACAGGCCTCAAATAGACCTGCCCTCCTTTTCCGTTATTACAGATATAATCACTCTATTCTATCATAATTTATATAGCTTTTGGGAAATGGTGGAGGATTTTTCAACGTAAGAAAGAAACAGACCTCTTGGCCTGCCACAATCATTAATCTTCCTTATAAAGAATGAAGGTCACAATGAAAGATACCACAACAGAAATTACAAGACCTGCAATAGCTGTGTAAAAATATTTAAGTGTATCTTCACCGATATAGGCTGCAATCGTCAAGAGACCTGGGGAACCACCCGCAAAATTTCTCGCACCTAAAATACCAAGGAAGAAGCCACCTACTCCCCCTGCAACAATAGATCCTATAAGGGCTGCTTTATTTTGCAAAGTTACCCCATAAAGAGCCGGTTCCGTAATCCCACAAATCGCAGTAATTCCAGCAGATGAAGCCAGAGCTTTTTTATTGGTATCCTTAGTTTTGAAAGCAATAGCAAGGGCTGCTCCACCCTGAGCCACATTTGAAGCCAAAGCACCTGGACCTAAAATCAAAAGTGTTACTATTGCAGTGATCAAGGTCGTAATCATAGGCACCAAGAAAAATTTAACAGCCTTTGATGAAATTTTAATTGCAAAGCGCTCCACATAACTCATAAACCAAACTGCCAAAATAACAGGAATAACCGTTGATGAGTAAGAAGTTAATGTAAGAGGAATACTAAAGAAAGAGACGCCATGACCTGATTCCTTGGCAGTTGTCACAATCGGCGTAAAAGTTGGGTGTAATAAAATAGCACCAATCAACATCTCCAATTGAGCGTTTGTCTTAAACTATCGAGCTGCTGAAGCACCTAAAAATACAGGTAAAAAATAAAATTCAGCATCACCAATAAAATTAAGAACTTGATCGTTAACATCATCTACAGCTGCTACCTTAAAGACAACCAAAAGAGACAAAACGGCTTTGATCATCCCTGCTGCTGTAATTACCGGTAAGATTGGTGTGAAAATCCCAGAAATAAGGGCTAAGAGGAGTTCTGTCTTGTTTTTCCTATGATTCCTTAGACACTTCATCTAGGTCTAATAAGCCTTCCAAAGCACGGTATACATTTGGTGCATCACTCCAACAACAACTTGATACTGGCCACCACTCTTAGCCAAACTCACAATACCTTAGATAGTTTGAACAACTTTATCATCCGCTAAGGTAAAACATAAACGTTTAGCACAGTTTACAAGATTCTGAACTTTATCCTTTCCTCCTATAGCATCTAAAATCTTCTGTCCTGTCTCTTTATAGTTCATGACACTTCCTTTCTATACTCATAAAAAGAGAGAACAAGCTGAGCCTGTCCTCTACATTTTTTCTATTATGACCAAACTTTATCAGTAATTGTTTTAATCAATTGTAATTTATTCCACTCGTCTTGCTCAGTCAAGATATTGCCTTCTTCAGTTGATGCAAAACCACATTGAGTTGAGATACCAAGATTCTTAAGTGGTACAAGCTCAGCCGCTTCATGAATACGAGCGATGACAGCATCTACATCTTCCAAAGCTGGATTCTTAGAAGTAATCACACCAAGCACCAATTCAACATGATCACGGTTATTCCAAATCGTTGGAAGTGGTGCGAAGCTACCTGAACGCGCATCATCGTATTCCAAGAAGAAGATATCATAATTCAATTTCCCAAGATATTTAGCTACTGAATCATAGCCACCTTCAAAAAGATAAGTTGATTTAAAGTTTCCACGACAAATATGAGTAGCCAAAGTCAAATCTTCTGGAAGACCTTCCAAGGCTTTATTGATAGTGTATACATCATCCTCAGCAATTTTTACCAACTCAGCTGTTTTCTCAGGATTATTTTTTTCATTCTCAAACTGTTGAATCAAATAACCCCAAGTCGTATCATCCAACTGCACATAACGTGCACCCAAATCGTAGAAATGTTGGATGGTATCATGGTAAGCTTTTGCCAAATCATCAAGAAAATCTGTCCATGAATCATAGTAATCTGCATAAAGATCACTACGGTGGTCACGGTTAATGATGAGTGATGGACTTGGAATAGTTACTTTTGGAGTAATTCCTTCAGGAGTCACTGATTTAAGATATTCAAAGTCACGATAGAAAGGATGATTAGGATTTTCGGCAATCTTACCATTGATACGAACGTTGGTTGTACGTGTCTTAGCTCCATGGAATTTATATGAATCTTCTTGTTGGTAAGCTTCAAAACCAGTTAGGTTCCATAGGAAATCAAGGTGCCACCAAGAACGACCAAATTCACCATCAGAAACTACTTGAAGACCATTTTCTACCTCATGATGAACCAATTCCTTAACCAATTCATCTTGTACTTTCAACAATTCTTCTTGCGAGATTTCACCATTGGCAAATTTTTCACGTGCTTCTTTTAAAGCTTGTGGACGAAGGTAAGAGCCAACATGATCAAAATGATAATGGACTTTACTCATAGTTATTTACTCCTTTTATGCTTTCACTTAATGTAATAATAAGCCTATTCTAGCACTTGCTGTTATAGCTGTGAAATATATATTTGTTATCGCAAGATATAGTTTTTAACTATATTATTTCTTGGAAAGTTTTTTTGTCAAGCAACTTTACTTTACAAAAAAGATATGTTATTCTGTTATAGTTGATTTAAAATCAAGAACATAAATATTAATTCGGAGGAAATAAAGAAATGGCAGTACCTGCACGTCACACTTCAAAAGCGAAGAAAAACAAACGTCGTACACACTACAAATTGACTGCTCCATCAGTACAATTTGACGAAACAACTGGAGATTACTCACGTTCACACCGTGTATCACTTAAAGGATACTACAAAGGACGTAAAATCGCTAAAGCTAACGCAACTAAATAATAGAAGGGAGATACCATGCGCGTAAATATTACACTTGAACACAAAGAATCTGGTGAACGCTTGTACCTTACTTCAAAAAACAAACGTAACACTCCAGACCGTCTTCAATTGAAAAAATACTCACCAAAATTGCGTAAACACGTAATCTTTACTGAGGTTAAGTAAGGGTTTCAGTACACGTCAATAGACGTCAAAATATTGATTTTAAGCGATTTTTGATTTTTTGAAACTCATTATATCGCACTACAAATCAATAAAAACTCTACCTTTTACTCTACCTTTTTTAGATAAATATATCATCTGGATATTGAAGTTAAGCCCTGCTATCATTTCGATGGCAGGGCTTTTTAATATTTAGTACACTAACTTCTTATCTATATTTTGGTGGATTTTAAGTTGACATCTACAAAGTTTAATGTTAGAATACATTCAAAAATATATTTGAATGAGGTGTTTTATGATTCAAAATATTGTTACTTCAATAATCCTGTATTCTGGGACAGCCGTAGACTTACTTATTATCCTAATGTTATTTTTTGCCAAAAGAAAAAGCAGAAAGGACATCATTAACATCTATTTAGGACAATTTCTAGGCTCTGTTAGTCTAATATTCCTAAGTTTGCTTTTTGCATTTGTCTTAAATTATATTCCTAGTAAAGAGATTTTAGGTTTACTCGGTTTGATTCCAATTTTCCTAGGCCTCAAAGTTTTGCTTTTAGGAGATTCTGATGGAGAAGCTATTGCAAAAGATGGTTTGCGAAAAGACAACAAAAACCTGATTTTTCTAGTCGCTATGATTACTTTTGCAAGTTGTGGCGCTGACAATATTGGTGTCTTTGTCCCATATTTTACCACCTTAAATTTAGCGAATTTGATAGTGACTTTACTTACTTTTCTAGTCATGATTTATCTCTTGGTTTTTTCTGCCCAAAAATTGGCACAAGTCCCTTCTGTTGGAGAAACTTTGGAAAAATATAGCAGATGGTTTATTGCCGTTGTCTATTTAGGATTGGGGATGTATATCCTGATTGAAAACAACAGCTTTGACATGCTATGGGCTGTGTTAGGCTAGGAGAAAAAATTATGAAAAAAGATAGTATCTGTCAAGTGGATGTTATAAATCAACAAAATGTTACAACCGCAACGAACTACCTTGAAAAGGAAAAAGTCCAAAAATCACTTCGCATTTTATCAAAATTTACCGATAATAAACAGATAAATATCATCTTTTATCTCCTTGCCGTCGAAGAACTCTGTGTCTGCGATATAGCCTGTTTATTAAATCTCAGTATGGCATCTGCCTCCCACCATCTTCGTAAACTAGCCAATCAAAACATCTTGGACACTAGAAGAGAGGGGAAAATTATATATTATTTTATAAAAGATGAGGAAATCAGAGATTTTTTTAATCAACTAGGATAATAACTATTTTTATTACTTTTCCATGATTATAGGGAGATTATATATGAAATTTTTTGATGAAAATTACTCACAAGAAATACCTGCTCGTATCAAATGTTTAAGAAAAAAGTATAATTTAAAGCAAAGCGACCTAGGTAATGCAGGTCAAGTTAGCCAAGTTGAAAGTGGTAAGCGACCAATTACGAGTACGATGTTAGTTTATTTAAATACTCAAACCGCTTCGAGCTATACGTATATCGTTTTTGGAGAGTTAGATGAGTTTATTGAGAATCTGTTTCATTATTTTTTCGGTTCTATTTTATATAGAGATTTAGAGTCTGTAGATGAAAACCTATATTCTTTCATGAGTGATGATTTAATTTCAATCCAATCAAGTTGTCTAAGTATTGCCAAGACATTTGCAAATTTCAATATTCAGAGAAAAAGATTTATGATTTCTACTGAAACTGAAATGGATACTTTTCACAAGAAAGATGACATTGACATTACTGTTGGTGAAAAAAGTTATAACCTCGCTAGAAGTTTTAGAACCAGTACCATCAATGAATTGACTGTCATTGATTTTGAAGAAATGTTTGATATTCTTTGGTTGATGTTAGGGGATAATTTAATTAAATCATTTGAAGTTAATGTATGTGGTATCCTATTTGAATTAGACGGAAATGACATGCCCTCAACATTTAGGCAAGAAAACATTGATCCTCTCATCAATAAATGGTGGTATGATAATGTTTCGACAGAAATTATCCCTAATCTAATAAAAAAACTCAAAGAAAATCCACTATTCAATATCGGATTTCTGGTTGATGATATTCTAGAACGAATGTATAAAGAAAATATCCCAAAATCTTACCTTACGTCCGTTCCGTTAGTTAGTTCCAAAAAAGCAAGGTCAACTTTATCAATTAAGTCAAACGGAAGTCAAAAAATAGATAAATCAAAATTTGAACAGATAAATTATGACTTTATGAAGTTAGTAAGTCAAGGTAAAGATATCACAGACTTGTACCAAAAATATTCTGAAAAGGAGCTAACAAATATGGGTATTCGTATTCATAAATCCACTGATATAGAAAGGATTGAGGAAAAAACTTTTGATGAAATAATCAGCTGGGTTTCCAATCCTTATGCAACAAGACCAATTCAGGAAATATCCAGTATTCAAATAGAGCCCACAAGATTTTCACTAGAGGATAAGAAAAGAATTGAAGAAGCTGCAGCTCAAGGACTAAGCGAAATCGACCTTATTGATTTAGTTGACCTATATGATATTAATTTAGACAATACAAGCGTCAATCGCCATATTGTGGGGTTATTGACTAATAACACCCAAGTAACATACTATTTCCAAGAACAATTAAATAAGGAGTTGCTGTCAATGGCTCACGCTTTAGATAACGTACAACAGGCCTTTATTAAATTATTAAGTGAAGAGGAGATACGAAAATTTGCTCTTTAAAGACTAGGTGAATCGCCTAGTCTTTTTTTTGCGCTTCGTTTTACAAATTAGTCTATTGAAGTAAAAAAAGAAGTAAAAAATAAAAGAACATTACGCCTTATACTGAATATATCAAGAAAAACTCTTGATATAAATTTTAATAGTCCAAATTGATGGCCATCAAAGGACAGATTGAAACAAATATGATGACATGACGATAAAGGTCATGTCTTGCATAGAATTGTTTCGCTGTTTCTTTGTTGTGCCTTTTAGCATACTCAGCGTTCAATATTTGCTCATTTTGTTTCCTTCTGTCCAAGGACGGAAAGGAGCTCATCATTATGAGCAATAAAGTCAAAGAACGCCGTGAGCGTAAAATCGCAAAAGCTGCTGAAGCTAAAGACTGGAAAACCGTTGTTCATCTTCTACAACAAGAACAAAGTAACTCAGAACGGCGTGACCGATACCACCAAAAACGAAGTATGGAAGAAAGCATATCTCGTAATGATGGTAAACGACGTGAACGCTATGAAGTAGTTGCAAGCTCTGATTTGAATCCCGAAGAGGCTTTAATCCTAGAAGAGTTAAGACAAGCTATTCGTGAAGCTAAAGCATCCTTATCAGCAATTGACAGTAAAATTGTTGAAATGATAGCGGAACAAGGTTCAAGCTATAAAGAAACGGCTCGCTATATCACTGAACATTATAAGAAAATGAGTGATGTAACTGTTAAATCCCATTATTGTAAAGCGCTAAAAAAATTAGCTCCTTTATTAAAAGCTTACCGCTAATCCCTCAAATCCAGTGTCTCTGTCACTGGATTTTTTGTAAAAAAATTAAAAATTCAATAAATAACTTTGCGTTTAGCTGTCTCATTCTCCTTAGTAATGAGGAGGTGGTCAGATAACCTAAAAAACAAAGTCCAGCTCATGACCCAAACCGAGCCTGTCGCATTCACACTATCTCTTATTCATAAGGAGGATTTGCCCTATGGCGTTTAAAATGAAAACCACAAAAGGTGGTTATACAACTACGTTGGCTGATAAAATTATCAGTCAAAAACAACCGATTTACTCACTTAGTACCGAACTTGAACCACAACAACGGTTTGAAGAAGGAAAACCAACCGGAGAAATCGTAGCCTATAAAGCATGGTTTGTACAGGAAGGGCAAGACCCTTTCCAAGTAAAATTTGAAGATACGATTGAGCTTCCAGCTTTTCAATCCATGATTCAATTTGACACTCTACAAGCCTGCGAAGTAAAATATAACATTTACTTCCGAGCAAATGGTATCAAGGAGGTTCGGTAATGAGTTCACAATCTCGTGATGTGCTGAACCAATCTTACCTGCAATCTTACCTGCTCCAGAGCCTAAACATGGCTCTGGGGGCTTTAATGCAGGGAGAAACCAGCTACACCAATTCTTTTAATATTGTTATTCAAGAAGACGGGTTTATCTTTGTCCCTCGTCTGCCATGTGCCTATATCCTTGATGATGACTTGTACAAAAAAATCTATCTGATTGCCAATGCTTCACTTTATCCACAATACACACTCCTAAAACAAAACGCTACCTATTTTGTCCCTCTAGAAACGGATGACTTACACATTAAACGTGGTTTATTCTTCCCTTGGAAAAGAGGAATTTCAGAACGTTTAGCCATTCCTGATTTGGATAAGTTTTCAGCCAGATTACCACATGGGAAAATTCCTATCATGAAGCACTTTGAACTCAATTTAGACAAGGTCAATCACTGGGCTATTGCTGGAAATTCAGGTTCTGGGAAATCGTACGCCCTCACTTACTTTTTGAGTGTACTGAAGCATATGTCTGACTTAATTATCATTGATCCTAAATTCGATACACCAAGTCGTTGGGCAAGAGAAAATCAAATTGCAGTTATCCACCCTGTCGAAAATCGTTCAAAATCTGATTTTGTTTCACAGGTCAATGAACAATTAAGTCAGTGCGCAAACCTCATTCAGAAACGACAAGCTATTTTGTATGATAACCCCAATCATCAATTTACCCATCTAACCATTGTCATTGATGAAGTCCTAGCTCTATCAGAGGGAGTCAATAAGAATATCAAAGAAGCCTTTTTCTCCTTACTCTCACAGATTGCCTTGTTAGGGCGTGCTACCAAAATCCATTTGTTCTTAGTAAGCCAGCGTTTTGACCACAATACTATCCCAATTTCAGTGAGGGAACAGCTAAACGTATTGTTACAAATTGGAAATATCAATCAGAAAACTACTCAATTTTTATTTCCAGACTTAGACCCAGAGGGTATTGTCATTCCAACAGGACATGGGACAGGTCTCATTCAAGTTATTGACAATGAACATCCCTACCAAGTTCTCCCCTTACTCTGCCCAACCTACTACACTAAACGAGGTATCCTATGACCAATAAAACCTACTTTATGAGAAGTTTTAATCTCATACTATACTTATTTCTATTTGCTCCTATCTGTTCTGCATTTGGCTGGTTATTCAACTTTCTTTCAGTTCAATTAACCAACATCACATTTGTCAATCTAGATACGGTCAAAAGTACTACGGATATCATTGGTTCCGTTTGCCATAGAATTGCTCTTGTTTCTCTACTACTTGCTTTATTATTGGCTGGATCAGAGATAATACAACGGTTGAAAACAGATAGTTTTTGGAACTATATCCAATCTGTCTATCACACTTTCCTGTTGCGACACTTCCTGTTTCAGCGTGAACGAGTACAGAAGATAAGCAACCTTGAACACCAGACCGTTACCACTATCAATCCAATCCATAACGGATTTAACCGAGCTGTTCGCAAGTGTATTGTAGATATACGAAAAGATGCCATCACTATTTTTCTAAAAGTCCCTAGAGACCAACAGGGGCAAAAAATCCTAAAAGAGATGGAAGCACAATTAAAAGAAGAAATCGTCAGCCAACACGCAGACTATTATTTCTCCTCTCCTATTCGAGTTCGTAACCAATTGTGGTTCACTGGACAAAAACGTTAATACCTTGGGGCTGTGGCTTGCGTTAAGCAAAAGCCAGACAGCCCCTTTTTATATTCTTATCTATCATGACCTATTGGGGTTACTACGACCCCCAATAGGTCAATAATCAATAATCACAAAAAATTCAATTTTTTTCAAAAAACTTTGCATCTGACCTGCCATTTCTCCTTAGTAATAGAGCCCAAAAGAAATGAGGTAACTGCCTATGGCAAAAGAACAGCGCTCAACCAAATGGACGTTTCTCTTCTACGAGGAAAGCGCACCAGAGGACTACTTGACTATCTTAGAGGAACTTCATATCCCCTTTATTCTTAGTCCTTGGCATGATAAAGATGTTAATAAACAAACAGGAGAGTTCAAAAAGTCGCACAAACACGGTGCTTTCTTCTTTGATTCACTGAAAAGCTATTCTCAAGTATCAAATATCATCAGTGACAAACTGAACGGTCCAGCACATGTGGAGGTAGTTATGTCTCCCACTGGTTTATTTGACTACTTTACTCATGCGGAGAATCCAGATAAGACCCCCTATAACATTGAGGATATTGAAGTCGGTTGTGGCTTTAATTTGGAAAAATTCTTGATGGAGATGAACTCCTCGGATTTTATCCATGAAGTAGTCGATATTATCGAAGAGAACGACTTTAGCGAATTTGAAGAATTGGTCTGGTATGCCCGAGCAAACAATACCAATTTACTATCTCTAATCATTGAACGTACGTATTTCTTCGCCAAGTACCTAGATTCACGACGATATAATCCTAATCGACTCCATAATTCAAACACAGAGGAGAAAGAAAATAATGAATAACGAAAAATTAGAACAAATTGAACAATCATTGCAAACACTTATCAAACTCATTCAAATCAAAGAACAGAACATACCACCAAAGATAGTACAACAGCGAGAATTGCTAAAACAGCTAAATATCTCTCCAAACACACTAAAAACATGGGAACGAAAAGGATTAAAAAGATTAGAACCTCCAATTGAGGGAACACGAACTGTCTTCTATTTACTAGATGATGTTATTAACTTCTTACAATCCTAATATTGAAAATTTGTGCTAAAATAGTTTTATCTAAAAGAAAGAGTGGTAACTATTTTAGCCTACTTCAATATCCCTGAAGAAAGGCAAACATGGAAACTGAAACAATTATCCATAATGGCAAAAAGGTCATTAAAAAAATCAAAAAAGATAAATCCATTTCGTATACGCTCAAAGGAGCATTTCTCGGTAAAGATGTTAAAACTGGCAAACAAGTCACAACAACTATTACTGCAAAAACACTTAAGCAGCTTGATAGAGAAGTTATTCAAGCTCGCTTAGACTTTGAAAGAAATGGATTTACTCGAAAAGAGAATGTGTCTATTAATACGCTGGAATATTTAGCCGAAGCTTGGTTTCAAGCTTATCAAACTTGGGTTAGTTCACATAATACATTAAATAGGGTAAGGGGCTACCTAGATAATTATATTATCCCTAAATTCGGAGATTACAAACCAGATAAAATTGAATCTGCTGATATTCAGTTATGGTTAAATGACCTAGCAAAGAAATCAAAAAAATCAGTTGAATCAGGTGTAAAGCGTGCAAATAAAGGATGTGCAAAAGATTTCGGTGCTGTTATTCATAAGTTGAAAGATATTTTTGACTATGGCATTACTAACTATGGTCTGACTGCTAATCCTGTAAATGCTATCAAGATTCCACCAAAGCCAAAGTCTAGTGAGAAACGTATCATGGTTTTACATGATGATAGTCTTGCTAGGTGGCTTAACTATCTTGAAAGCTTAGATAACAGTAGAGCCAATCGACGGTTTAAGCTGATTTGTAATACACTCTTAGCTTCAGCCTTGCGCATAAATGAGTTATTAGCATTGATAATTGATGATTTGAACTTTGAAGAATACTCTATTAGTGTCAATAAAACATTACTTTGGAAAACAGCTAACAAAAAGACCGGAACAAAAGGGAAAGTTATCTGTAAAGCAACACCCAAAACTGATGCAGGCAATCGCTCTATTCCAGTTCCTTTGTCTATACTTGAGGCACTTCGAGATTTTCACAATGAAATGAACGAGTATCTCGAATTGCACAACAGACATAGAACAAAACTGATTTTCCCTACAATCTATGGGAACTATATGTGTGATAGAAACGAGAGAACAATTCTTAAGAAAAGGTTAGTAGGTCTTGGATTACCAAACTATGGTTTCCATTTATTCCGACATACTCATGCTTCAATGCTACTTAATGCTGGAACAAATTGGAAAGAACTCCAAGTCAGAATGGGACATAAATCCATTTCAACTACAATGGATACTTACGCTGAATTAGCACCACAACGAAAGTTAGAAGCTGTGGGGATTTATCTTGAAAAGATTGCTGAACTAACGCAATAACTACTCTACCATTCACTCTACCTTTTATTATGTAGCATTCTAAAAACATTGATGTACCAACGTTTCTAACAGCTAAAATAGAAATTATTTAACTCTTACTGAGGTAAAATAATTGAATTAAAAACCATGAAAATAAGATTTTCATGGTTTTTCTATTACTCAAAGAGGGGTTCCTATGACTAAAATAGAAACATTTAGATGGCGTATGTGGCATGTTTACCTCCTTATTTTTATAACCATTCTACTTACAGGTACATTCGTTCGCTATGGTTATAGAATTCAAACCGCTTATTCCTTAGACGATAGACTTTACGACTATGCTAACAAAAAAGTTACTGTAACATCCTTTCAAAACGTCAAAATTGGAAACTTTAACGTTTTAGGTGTTAAGTTTGGAAATGAAAAATCACTGGAGAGAAGTCAATTAGCCGTTGGTCGCACCTACCTAGCCTTCCAAGAATCTAGGTATAAACTATCTAAAAACAAGAAAGACTCTAAAAATTATGATATTATTCACTATTATCAGCTTGGTAAAGATACTGGAAAAGGACACACTATTAATGTACTAGGCCTTGCTAAAAAACTAGGATATAATAATCCCGGTTCCATGGATAATACCATGTACTCCGATGGTGGGGATGAGTTTGTGAAATTTTCATCCTATGACAACAAAAAAGTATTCTATGTCAATTTACGCACCCAGAAGGCAACCAGAACCAAACCATCAAAAGTCAGTCGATACCACGGATTTGCTAAACCTTACCGCTATCTCCTTTCAAAGGATAATCTTTCTATAGGTTATAAATATGATCCCCTCACTATCAACTCCATGCCCCTTATCTGGACCAAAGAAAGAAATTTTGCTGATTACAAAGATCAAGATGACAACAAATACAGTGACCAATCGCTCAAAAAAAGATTTAGCTTAATCATCGTAACAACTGACTCACTTAATCTGGATGATGCTGTTAAACTACAAAAAGAGTTAACACCAGATAAGGAGGATATCTATTGGTATTTTACAAGCACTAACACAACTACTGGACGCCTCGAAGAAGTTAAAAGTCAAAAAGATTACAACCTACTAGTTAAGGAGAGTCAGAACTAAGATGGTAAAAAATAGCTTCAAATACCTTAAAATTACTATGCCCTTGATTTTATTATTGACCATGATTGCTATCTTTTTCTATTACAATGCTCAAGAAAATATTAAAGGTTTTTATAAAACTCGTGGATTTCAAGGAAAGGTACAAATAACTGATATCGGATGGGCAGATAAAATTACTTATCGTATGAATAAAGAAGATGAGGTTAAACATTACCTGATTTTCCATATTGATTATCAAGAGACTATTAATAACAAAACAGCACATGTAAAGACTCAACTGCCTCTCCATATTCAAGATTTACTCTATCCTTACATTGCCAGCCCAACAGGAAGCGACTCAGATTTTAATCGCCAAAATAGTGAATATAAGATTTTACCTGATGAAAGGGAATATTGGGACGATTTTGTTAAAAAGTCTATTAAAATCAACCCTAGAAATCAGAAATTCATCAATGATATCTCTGAAGCTCTAAGTACCGAGAAAGATTTAAAAAATATTATTGTTCAAATAGAACCTGTACCATACACGACGCTCTATACTTATGAAAGGGGACATTCTAAAGCACTAGGTGGCTATTATGATTTTTCACTTAAAGATGCTCTACGAAGCAAAAAACTTACTGTTCAATTGAGTTTTCCTTCTGGTTCCACTACTAAAGAAATTGACTTACATTCTCAATTAGAACAGGTACTAAAAAAATCAGAATTACCAGATGGATGGTATATCTTAAATCAAAATAACGACTTTCCAAAAGAGGTACATATTGATGGCAATCAAATTAGAAGTAACTGAAGAAAGAACTCAGAACGAATTATCTGAGGAAGAATGGTCTTTCCCTATTTGGAGATGGGCGGCTTTCTCACTATTTGACACCCTAATCCTAGTTAGTCCCTTGACAAGAGAATTGATTTACCCTGGTGGGAGTGATTCTCGTTTTTACCTAGGTAAATCATTGGGTAACTTGATGCTAGATGATACACAACGCTTCATTTTTATTATTATCATCCTAACACTGTTGCTGCCTGCTCTCGCCTTAATCGTAGAAAGCCTATTATTTTCAAAAGGATATCCTCTACTTTCAATAATATGTAGCTGTTTAATTTTTGTTAGTGCAACAGTCTTATTTGTCTATAGTCTCAGTATTGTCCCAGATTTTTGGAGCTTTACTATTTATAGTTATATGCTTTACCTTCTCTTCAACATAGGTTACTCCCTAAGAAATATCAATAGAATCATCAATCTTAGGCAGAATAATACCAAAGCATAACTGCCTGTATCCACCTCCCCCCCTCTTTTAGCATAGGAATGACACAAATGAAACGAAAAAAATCATGTTCACTATGAAGTTATCCTCCTCGCTAAAAGCTTCGATACTAATTTTGAAAATAATTTCAGGAATACTCTAGTCTCCTATTTCAGAAATGAATTTCACTCCTTTGGTACCAAATTAACAATTTAAGTAATAGTAAAAAGATCAACATATTACCGTTGATCTTTTATTTTTACTCTAAACCTTTTAAAATATCTGTAAATCTATGTGTAAACATAGCTGTCATCCCCCATATATTCTCTGTCAAGTTCCTGTAAAAAGGAATATGACGTTCACTGTACCCAAAATTATATTTTTCTCTATTTTTTACCAAGAAAAATGGGAAACCTTTCGCATCACTCAAGGTAGAAGTGACTTTGTAATAAATAGGATCTTCTGTCAACAATGTGTCAACACAAACTGTAAACAACCGTTTCACCTCTTCATTTGGATGAATATACTCCCAATTTTCTATATTTATCTTTCCAACAAAGCAATGGATGGTTCTCCCCTGATGAATCAGATAATCAAGCTCTCCCCAAATGTCAATTTGATCAGGAACTAGGTTTAATTCTTCACAAGTTTCTCGTATAGCAGCTTCCTGAAAAGTCTCACCATTTTCGACACGCCCACCAGGAAAAGAGACCTCACCTGGTTGAGAAATATGCTCACTTCGTACTTGGTAAAGAATTTGATACTTATCAGTTTTTACATCATATATCAGGGGTAAAAGCACCGCATAGCGTCTTTTCTCCCCTAGCGGCTTCGGCTCGTAACGAGCTAGTTTATCTTTAATAGTCATAAGAACTCCTTGACTTCATATTATCATAAAAAAGGAGATAGCCCTATTATATAAAATTTTTATATATAAAATATTGACATATATTTCTAAAAGAGATACACTCTATATGTAAAATAATTATATATAGTTTTTATACATATCCTAGAAGCAAAGGGGCACACTATGTATTTTCCAACATCATCAATACTGATAGAGTTCTTAATATTAGCTATTATCGATAGAGAAGACTCTTATGGCTATGAGATTAGTCAAACAATAAAGCTTGCGGCTAATATCAAGGAGTCAACACTTTATCCTATTCTAAAAAAGCTTGAAAAAGCAGGCTATATGACCACCTATAGCCAAGAGTATCAAGGGCGTAAACGTAAATATTACAGTATTACGCAAGAGGGAAAAGAGCAACTTCAATTTCTTAATGAAGAATGGTTAACCTATAAAGAAACTCTGGACGATATTCTAGAAGGGAGATTAAGACATGACAAGGACTGAATATATAGCCAAATTAACAAAATATCTACGAAAATTACCACAACAGGACTACGAAGAAGCTATAGAATATTTCATGGAATATTTTGAAGAGGCTGGACCTGAGAATGAAGCTCGGGTTATTGCAGAACTGGGTACACCTAAGGAAGCCGCACATGAAGTCATTAGTCGTCTTCTAGAAGAAAAGATTGTTGAGGACAAGAGCAGCTTACGCAATAAAACAACTATCCTTTGGATTGCGATTCTAGCTGTTTTAGCCAGTCCAGTCGCCTTACCAATTCTACTATTCTTCTTAGCTATGATAATGACACTTCTTATGATTATTTTCGCAGTTTTAGTGACTGCCTTAGCTCTTACTTTTGCTTTACTCATTAGTGGTGCTTACACTTTCTTTACAAGCTTCTCTCTCTTAAGTGTTTCACTAGCTTCAACACTGTTTGGAGGAGGTCTAGGTCTATTGATGTTTGGAGGAGCACTCTTACTACTTTTGATTTCGTTTGAAATCTGTAAACTTATTGTAAAGCTAATTACCCTATTGATTAAATGGCTCATCAAGAAAGGAAGAAAATCATGAAAACTTGGAAAAAGATCATCCTCGGAGTATCTCTTATCTCTCTATTTTTAGGAGGAGGATTCGTAGCTTGGGGGTATAGCCAAGGTGGCTTGACAGATTTACAAAATCAAACTAAAAGTGAGCAAGATTATGTCAAAAAAGAAGTTGATGACTTCAATAAAATTGATATTAAAAGTAGTAGCTACAATGTACTTATTAAAACAGGCAACGTTGACAAGGCTACTCTTTCTTACTACCAAAAAGCAAAAACTCCAATTGACACATCTGTAAAGGATGGTCAATTGACTATCAATGATAACAACTCTGAATTAGATTCGACTTCTAACAAACATATTAACTTTTTCGGAATAAAAGATTTAGTGAGGCTTTCTACTCTCAACGAGGAAGTCAGAAAGAAAACCATTATCATTACACTCCCTAAAAAACAAACGATTGATTTTTTAAAGGTTGATTTAGCAACTGGAAATCTAGATTTAATCAATAGCACCATCAAAAAATCAGACATTAATCTAAATGTAGGAGACTTAACTTTTACTAAAATGATTGTCAGAAACCTAAAAGCTAACCTTGATGTTGGTAGTGTTGATAGCGATAACACCCTCTTTACTAACTCAGATTTATCTATTTCAATGGGAGAGTACTCTGGAGATAACCTGATTTTTAACGGTCACAATAAACTTGATGTTACATCTGGTGAGATTGAAATAGCTCTAAAAGATTATATGCTCAATGTTCAAGCCGATAGTCACTCAGGAGAGGTTGACATTACAAATAACCTTAAGATTTCAAAGGATAATACACTTACCATTACCTCAGATCTCGGTGATATAACTGTTGAATAACATAAAAAAGCCCGCTCACATTAGAGCTGGCTTTTAGTTTATTCATTTTCAAACTTTGGTTTATAAATAATAATACCTACAACTACAAAGATAAGTAAGAAAATGAATAGCATACGAACTTGATCTGAGATCTGTCCTGTCATTGAAATAGTTTGACGAAGACCTGATACGGAGTAGGACATTGGTAAGAATGGTTGGATGACCTTAAAGAACTTAGGACTAAGTTCAATTGGATAAGTCCCTGCACTAGACCCTAGTTGCAAAAGCAGCATAATCATGGAAGCAAATGCGCCATATCTATCATTCCAACCTACAAGGGCTGTAACCAGCGCCATTAAAGTACATGCTGCAAGGAGAATCATACCAAATGTAGCTAATGGATGATTTGGTTCAACTCCCACAAATCGAATGGCAATATAAAGCGCAATAGCAGCCATAGTTGTAATAATACCATTGATAAGTAACTTATTCTTAGCCCAATCAAAACGGCCCGTAAATTTTCTTCCTGTCAAGCTCTTAGCAAAGATAACATTAGTTGAAAGAGCGACAACCATAAGAGAAACAGAAATCATATATGGAGCCATTCCCACACCATTAGTGTCAACCTTATCCTTATCAGTTTTCTTCTCTTTGAGCGGAGCACTCACCATTTTTGCATTGTCTGAGTTTACAGAAACAAGAGAGAGTTGCTGATTAGCTTTGTTTAATGAATCAGATAATGTAGAAAGGTTAGTTGACAGACTTGTCAAACCATTTGTTAAGGTGTTTCCTCCAGTTGCTAATTGTTGAGCACCTGCATTGAGAGCACTTGTACCACTTTGAAGAGTAGAAAAACCAGTCATTAAACTACTACTGTTAGCATCTAGAGTTTGAGCGCCACTGGCAATTGTTGACACAGCACCAGTATAAGTTGACAAACCAGTTGAAAGTGCGCTTGCACCTGTTGCTAGAGTACTTTGAGCGGTTGACACACCTGAAGCCACTTGAATTGCTCCTGGTGATAATTGATTGACAAGTACCGAATTGACATTAGCAATATTAGCTTGCATTGATGATACTGTTGATGAAGCTACAGGAAGAAGAGCATTCGCCGAACTTGCAATGCCTGAAATAGATGTTTGTAGAGAAGCTAAACTACTTGAATCTCCGCTACTAGTTGTTGTCGTACCTGTCAAGCTAGATAAGGCCGTTGACATACTTGACACTTCTGATGCAATAGTTGAAGCGTAACTACTAGCCGTAGATCCTGCGTTACTAATTGCCGATGTAATCTCTGCTTGTTGATCTGCCGTTAAGCTTTGATAAGCAGCTGTTCCTTGTACCGCAGCCAAATCGTTCGCTTTGTCAGTGGCACTAGCTGTAGCTATAGAACTAGCCGCAGAAGAAATATTTGAAAGATAAGTCGCTATTGAACTTGTATCTACTGATGTTGTTGATGTTCCACTCGGTAATGATGTTTTACTTACCGCTGTATTGAGATTTTGAATTGCTGTATTTAAATCGGTTAAATTAGTTGACAAGGTTGACAACTGTGCTTGCTGTTCTTCAGATAAACTTGTTGCCGTAGCCATTTGACTGAGTGCAGTTGACAAAGAATCTGCACCAGTAACTAAGGTACTCATAGCATCTGCTCCTGATACAAATTGACCTGCAGCAGAATTAACAGCCTCAGAGTTAGCGTTTAACTGTGACAAAGCACCTGACAAAGTTGACACACCTGAAGTATAGGCAGATGCACCTGAACTCAAGGTATCAACACCTGTAGCCAATGTCTGTGTAGAACCAGCAAGAGTTCCTAAACCACTTGATAAAGTCTGACTCCCAGACTGAAGTGCACCTGCACCTGCATATAATTGACTAGCTCCATTCGCCGCAGTTCCCATACCACCCTGTAGTTGAGTCATACTCTTAAAGACAGCTCCAACATAAGTTGACGTAATATTTTTAGAAACGGTATCCTTTAACTTAGACATGGCAGAATCGCTCATTTTTGAAGAAACGAAGCTATGTCCTGCTGTTGTCTGATAAGAAATTTCAAGTTTCTTAGGATCATTTGTCAAAAGACTTGCTGCATTACTTGAGAGATTTTCTGGAAAAGTGATTACCATATAGTAATCACCATCATCAATTCCTTTTTTGGCTTCATTTTCAGTCACAAAATGATAGTCTAGATTTTTATTTTTAGACATATTGTCTACCATATCATGACCAATATTTAGAGTTTTATTCTGGAAACTAGCACTCTTATCTTTGTTCACTACGGCTACTGGCAGATGCTTTATATTTCCATAAGGATTCCACATAGAAGATAAAAAGATTAGATTATATAAAGCGGGTATCAATGAGACACCAATAATAGTTATCCAGAGCTTTGGACTTTTAAGAAGCGCCTTTAATTCTGCTAACATATTTCTCCTTTTTAGACATTGTGTTTATTTTTATGATATAATCAATTATAAACTCATTTACATGAAAATCAATGTTAAGCAATTAGTTTTTGGACACATAGTCTAAAAGTGTATAAAAGGAGATTTGTATGTCAAAAGATCAAAGGCGAGCTCAAACTAAAAAAGCTCTTTTAGATGCTTTAGTAATATGCTTAAAAGACCAAGATTTCAATGATATTACTACCATTCGTCTGGTTCAAACAGCTGGGATTAGCCGTTCGAGTTTTTATACCCACTACAAAGATAAGTATGAAATGATTGATAGTTATCAGAAAGAGCTTTTCCATAAACTAGAGTATATCTTCGATAAATACGAAGGAAAGAAAGAGGGAGCCTTCCTCGAAATCTTTGAATTTCTTACTCGTGAAAAACTCCTATCAGCTCTATTGTCTACCAATGGATCAAAAGAAATTCAAGATTTTCTGATACATAAACTTCAGCGTATGATAGCTGAGGACTTCATTGTCCCTACTGCTGAAGAAAGATCTCTAAAAGGATTTGAGAAAGATTATGCCAGTATTTATTTTGCGCACGCTATTTTTGGTGCTTGTCAAGCCTGGATAAATAAAGGAAAAAAAGAATCCCCCCGAGAAATGACAGATTTTCTTCTACGATTTATTCCACAATAAAACAACTTCAAAAGCATAAAAAGCTGCAAACCATTTCAACAGTTAAAGCAGCTTTTTCTTTTACAATAAAATTCTTAAAATAAGGAAATGATAAGTGAAAGTAAGGTCAAGATTGCGGGTCCACCTTGCGTTAAAATAATTTTCTTATTTGCAGTTATAGCACCATAAATAGCAGCAAAGAAAACATTGAGTACAAAAACAGTTACAAGTAGCTGACTACTTGTGAAAATCCCATACAAGAGGAATACAGCAATCAAACCATTGTAAATCCCTTGATTTTTAAATAAGTTTGTAACAGAATCACGTTGAAGTTCTTCTTTACTCATATTGAAAACACGACTAGTCGTGTCTGAATGTGTCGCAAAAGTTTCCAAATACATGATATAGAGATGCTCCAAAGCAACAATCCCAGCTAAGATTAGTGTAATAATAGACATAGTAGCCTCCTTCTTAAATAACTTTGACAGTATATCAAAAGTAAACTTTTAAAACAACATATATACTTCATACAATTTGAAATATGGTAAAATAAAGAATGAAAGAGAGGTTCTTATGACAAAGACAGAAGTAATCCAACGTCTCCAAAAAGATTTGGGAATTCCTAGATTTCAGGCTTATATAGAGGATAAAGATTACTCCGAAGAGGAGTACGACCAACTAAAAAAAGATTTTGAAAGCTACTTCACCAACTACGTTTCAAATGTTTCAGCAGATTTTGAAGGCGGATTGGATAATAAATAATTTATACCTCAAAATCATCTATCATCATGTTACGAATCCCCTAGTCACTTGTATCAGACTAGGGGTCTTTTTAATATTCGAAAACAAAAAGCCGTCTCATTCTATGAAATGGCTTTTGGGAACTTGTAACTGAACAAACCTAGAAATCAATGATTTAAGACAAATAAAAAGCCCATAACAACGGGCTTTTCGATACAATAATCTTAAAATTAAAGCATTTTGTTGTAGAATTCAACGACAAGAGCTTCGTTGATTTCTGGGTTGATTTCATCACGTTCTGGAAGACGTGTCAATGAACCTTCAAGTTTTTCAGCATCGAATGATACAAATGCTGGACGTCCGATAGTAGCTTCTACTGCTTCAAGGATAGCAGGAACTTTAGCTGATTTTTCACGAACTGAGATTACTTGACCAACTTCAACACGGTATGAAGGGATATCAACACGTTTACCGTCAACAAGGATGTGACCGTGGTTTACGAATTGGCGTGCTTGACGACGAGTAGTTGCAAGACCAAGACGGTAAACAACGTTGTCAAGACGACGTTCCAAAAGAACCATAAAGTTGAAACCAAGTGTTCCACCTTTAACTTTAGTAGCTTGTACGAACAAGTTACGGAATTGTTTTTCACCCAAACCGTATGAGAAACGAAGTTTTTGTTTCTCAGCCAATTGCAAACCGTATTCTGAAAGTTTTGAACGGTTGTTTGGACCGTGTTGACCTGGTACGTAGTTACGACGTGCCAATTCTTTACCTGTGCCTGTAAGTGAGAAACCAAGGCGACGTGATTGTTTCCATGATGGACCTGTATAACGTGACATTAATAATGTCCTCCTATAAAAAATATTTTTAGGAAATAACGTTTTAGATAAACCTGATTCGTTCAGAAAGACTTCGCCCAAACAGCAAAGGTTACTTTTCTAGCCGACTTCCTGTTGACGAGCTTCATTTTATCCTGCTATTATTTCACATACCTTAATAGTTTACCACGAAAAAAGGCCCAAGTAAAGGCTTTTTCTTATTTATTTTCGATTTCTGCTTGTTCCTCAGGACTCAAATAACGAATGAGAGTCTTCTCAGTCAAAATATCTGAATAAGTGTAAGATTCAACATAACTATTATTAATAGCTCCTGCTTGGGAACTGAAGTCTTGATATTCAACAATAAACAATGATGGATAAACTTCTGTCAATCGACCAATTTTATTCTTTTCACGTTTACGCCCATTCTCTAGGGTCAATTCTACTAGCTGACCTTCATGTGACTTAATAGCTTCCTTGATGTTTTTCATCTTAGCAACATCTGCAAATGCATCACTCATATATATATCTCCTTAAATCTGAAAATTATGATTCCTCAAACTGAGCAATCGATGAAAATTTATTGTATTCTTTTTGGAATAGTAACTTGACTGTTCCACGCGCACCAGCACGGTTTTTTTCTAGGATAACTTCGATGGTATTATCTTCAATCGCATTTTCTGGTTCTTCACCCTCTTTTCGGTAGTAATCATCACGATACAAGAAGGCGACAATATCGGCATCCTGCTCGATAGATCCTGACTCACGGATATCAGATAAGACTGGACGTTTGTCCTGACGTTGTTCAACCCCACGAGATAACTGACTCAAGGCAATTACAGGAACTTTGAGCTCCTTGGCCAGGATTTTTAACTGTCTTGAAATATCTGAAACCTCTTGTTGCCGATTTTCTGGTCGTGTACCTGTAATCAACTGCAAGTAGTCAATCACAATGAGACCAAGACCACCCTCTACTTCTTGTGACAATTTACGGGACCGTGCACGAATCTCAGTAATCTTTATACCAGGGGTATCATCTATGTAAATAGGCGCCTCAGCCAGTGCTCCTTGAGCAATCATAACATTATTCCAATCTTGCTCTGTCAATTGACCTGTACGTAAAGCATGAGAATCAATCATCCCTTCAGCTGCCAACATACGATCAACCAAGCTTTCTGCACCCATCTCCAATGAAAAGACTGCAACAGCTTTATTTTGCTTGGTGCCAACATTCTGAGCAATGTTCAACACAAAGGCTGTTTTACCAACTGCGGGGCGAGCTGCTAAAATAATTAATTGATCAGGGTGTAAACCTGTTGTAATCTTGTCAAGGTCACGGAAACCTGTTGGTAATCCAGTAACATCTGATGTTTGCTGGGAACGCATCTCCAAAGTATTAAAATTGACGTCAAGAACTTCAGATATTTTACGAAAACCACTGCGATTACTATGCTCTGAAACATCAACTAAGGCTTTCTCAGCATTCGCAATAATTTCATCAGATTCAGTTGCGCCCTCATATGCTTGGTTGATAGTCTCTGTCAACCTATTTATAATACGGCGCAGCATGGCTTTCTCAGCCACAATCTTAGCATAGTACTCAGCATTTGCTGATGTTGGGACACTATTGACCAAATCTACAAGATAAGAAATACCCCCTATATTTTGGAGGTCATCTTGGTCATCTAGAATGGTGCGTACTGTCGTGGCATCAATAGCATCATTTCGATCCGACAGCGTTACCATTGCTTTAAAAATGACACGATGGGAATACTTGTAAAAGTCGTCTGCGTCGATAAATTCTCGAACTGCAATCAACTTTTCCGGGTTAATGAGAATAGCCCCTAGAACAGACTGTTCCGCTACTAAATCATGAGGTTGTACTCGTAATTCTTGAGCCTCTGCCACAATTATTCCCTCCTTTACAAGATTTACTTATAGTGTCAACGAATCACTCAGCACTATTTTTGATGTTAAGTTTAATTTGTGCGCTCACTTCTTTATGAAGCTTTACAGGAACCTCAATCAGACCAATCGCACGAATAGGATGTTCAAGTTCAATATGACGTTTATCAACTTTTATACCAAATTGTTTTTGAAGTCCTTCTGCAATCTTTTTGGCTGTAATTGAACCAAAAGTACGTCCGTCTGGTCCGACCTTCTCAGTAAATTGAAGACGATTTTCTTCTTTTTCAAGTTGCTCTTTAACTTGCTTCGCTTCAGCCAACAACTCTGCTGCATGTTTTTCTTCATATTTTTGCTTGCCTTTCAACTCACCGATAGCTTGGTTTGTCGCTTCCTTAGCAAGATTCTTTTTAATCAAGAAGTTTTGAGCATAACCTGATGGTACTTCTTTAATTTCGCCTTTTTTACCTTTACCTTTAACGTCTTGTAAGAAAATAACTTTCATTTTAGTCCTCCTTGGGAGCCAACTCTCCCATAATAGTTTCAATCAATTTATTTTTTGCTTGAGCAACACTACAGTCTCGCAATTGGCAGGCAGCTAAGTTGAAATGGCCACCACCACCCATTTTCTCCATAATACGTTGTACATTAATCGTTTTATGACTTCGAGCAGAGATATTCACAGTAGAATCGCTTGTCCTAGCGATAACAAAAGTTGCTTCGATACCTGCCATGGCAAGCATCGTATCTGCTGCCTTAGAAATCACAACATTATTATAACATTTAGGATTATCACCTGAGGCAACAATGATATCATCTGTAATACGTTCACCTGCTAGAATTAACTCATTGATTCGTCGATATTCTTCAAAATCAGTAGCAGAGATTGTTTGGATTTCTCCACTATCACTTCCTAAACTACGTAGATAAGAGGCAACATCAAAGGTTCTACTAGTCACACGAGTTGAGAAATTTTTAGTATCCAGCATGATACCTGCCATAAGGATAGAGGCTTGTATTTTACTCAAACGTTCTGGGGCACCTTGGAATTGCAACAACTCCGTAACCAATTCACAGGCTGAGCTTGCCCCACTTTCAATAAAAGTCAAAACAGCATTTTCAGGAAAATCGTCATCTCGACGGTGATGATCTACCACAATAACTTCATTAAATCGGTCATAAAAATCCTTAGACAAAGTTAAATTGATTTTAGAATGGTCAACCATAATTAGTAATGAATGTTGGTTGACTAACTCTTCAGCCTCTGAAAGTGTAATAAGAGGTGATTGACCATCTTCTTTTAAGCGTTCGACCGCACGCTCAATATCTGCATTCATAGCCGTATCATCGTAAACAGCATAGCTTTTTCGAACAATTTGACTAGCAAAATGAGCCATACCGACAGTGGCCCCTAGAGCATCCATATCGAGATTCTTATGTCCGACAACAAACACTTTTTCGACTGTTTTCAACTTATCTGAGATTGCAGTCATCATAGCCCTTGTTCTTGTACGAGAACGTTTTACTGTTGAGACAGAACCTCCTCCAAAATAAAGAAGTTCCTTGTGATCATCGTTTTCCTTGACAACAGCTTGATCTCCACCGCGAACTAGTGCGATGTTCAGATTCTGCAAGGCAACCTGACCGATTTGATCATGCTTAAGCGTACCGAACGAAATTCCCATGCTCAAAGTCAGTGGTAAACCACGCTCTTGAGCCTGCTGACGAAAGTCATCCAAGACAGAAAACTTTTGATCCATGAATTCTGTCAAGACACTGTAATTGGTGAAAAAGTAAAAACGATCGCCTTCAATACGTCGATAATGAATATGCTTAGCCTTAGCAAACTCAGAAATAAACCCTGCCACGAATGTGTTGATTTTTGAAACATCGGCATCGGGTAAACTTCCTGTCACATCGTCGTAGTTATCAACTGAAATAATCCCGATAACAGGACGAGTCATATTTGGATCAGCATTTTCATCTTGATCATAAACATTGTCAATAAAATATGTCAACTTATTGTCAAAATCCACAAAAGCGGCATATTTATTGTCACCAACGGTTATCACATTCGAAGGTGAACCTTTTCGTTTCTGGGAAATAAAATCCGCAATCAACTGTTTATTGAAATTTCCATTTTCATCCGAAAGTACTAGCTTCGCATAGGGGTTGAACCATTCAATATGATCGTTCTCATCAAAAGTAATAACCCCAACAGGCATCTTTCCGAGAAGGGTCTTCAAAGAATCTTCAACATCCTGATTCAGTTCATCTAATTGCTCTATTTCTAAGGACTCATATGTTGTCTTTTGGTAATGCAATAAGGCAACAACTACTACCATAATAATAAAAAGCGCAAAAATGAGGGCAGACTCCGATTTTAGTACGCGAACAAAAATAGTAGCAATTCCAAAAAGAATTAACCCAATCATTATAAGATGAATCGTTGCAAAGTGAAATCTTTTCATATAAAACCTCTTAATCCAACAATTATAACATAAAAAAGCCTTAATTAAAAGGCTTTTAAACGTGTTACCACCGTTAATCTACTTTTCTGCGGGCCTTATTATTGCCTTCAAGATAAACCATCAGAATTGAGATATCTGCTGGATTGACCCCTGAAATACGACTCGCTTGACCAATGGTCTCAGGATTGATTTTCTTAAATTTTTGACGAGCTTCAGTAGCAATAGAATCAATAGCATCCCAATCAATATTTTTAGGAATTCTCTTTTCTTCCATACGCTTCATCTTAGCTACTTGATCCAAAGCTTTATTGATATAACCTTCGTACTTGATTTCAGTCTCAAGCAACTCTATAATCTTAGCGTCCAAATTTTCTGCAGCTGGACCCACAAACTGAGTAGCTGTGGCGTAATCAATCTCTGGTCTACGCATAAACTCTTTAGCTGTCATGGCATCTGTCAATGGCTTAAAGCCTAGAGCTTGAATTTTCTCATTCGTTTCTTTAATAGGTTTTAATTTTTCTTTTGACAAACGTGTCAACTCGCTGTCAAACTGATTTTTCTTAATTTCAAAGATATTCCAACGTTCATCGTCAACCAAACCAACTTCTCGACCAATAGGTGTCAAGCGCATGTCAGCATTATCATGACGTAATATGAGACGATACTCTGCGCGTGATGTCAATAAACGATATGGCTCCAAGGTTCCTTTCGTGACAAGATCGTCAATCATTACACCAATATAGGCATCACTACGTTTGAGAATAAGCTCAGGTTTACCTTGGACTTTCAGAGCTGCATTGATACCAGCAACTAGACCTTGACCTGCTGCTTCCTCGTATCCAGAAGTTCCGTTGGTCTGTCCTGCTGTAAAGAGACCTGAAATTAACTTCGTTTCAAGTGTTGCACGTAATTGATGAGGGAGCACGATATCATATTCAATCGCATAACCAGTTCGCATCATCTCTGCCTTCTCGAGACCTTTAATTGAGTGAATCAACTCTTTTTGAACATCTTCTGGAAGACTAGTTGACAGGCCTTGCACATAGACTTCTTCAGTCTCTCTTCCTTCAGGTTCAAGGAAAAGTTGATGGCGATTCTTATCGGCAAATCGGACAATTTTATCTTCGATTGATGGACAATAACGAGGTCCTACACCCTTGACAATACCTGAAAACATTGGTGCACGGTGTAAATTATTATTGATAATATCGTGGCTCTCTTGATTCGTATAAGTTAGCCAACAAGGTATTTGATCCTGAAGATAATCTTCATCTTTCGACAAGAATGAAAAATGATTTGGTTTTTCATCACCTGGTTGAATTTCAGTTTCTTCGTAATTAATTGATGATGCCTTAACACGAGGAGGGGTACCCGTTTTAAATCTTCCTATTTCAAGGCCAAGATCCCTCAAGTTATCTGCCAATGTAACAGATGCAAGGCTATTATTAGGACCTGAAGAATATTTGAGCTCACCTAGGATAATTTCACCACGCAAAGCCGTTCCTGTTGTTACAATAACCGCTTTTGCTCCGTATTTTTGATTTGTGGCTGTTCTTACACCAACTACCTTACCATCTTCAACAAGAATTTCATCAACCATTGACTGACGGAGAGTTAAGTTTTCCTGACGCTCAACTGTATGCTTCATCGTCATAGCATACAAGGCTTTATCTGCTTGTGCACGTAAAGCTCTGACAGCAGGTCCCTTACCAGTATTCAACATTTTCATTTGAATATAAGTTTTATCAATATTTTTACCCATCTCTCCGCCGAGGGCATCAATCTCACGGACAACAATACCCTTGGCCGATCCTCCAATAGAAGGATTACATGGCATGAATGCCAGCATCTCTAGGTTAATAGTCGCTAATAAAACCTTACATCCCATGCGGGCTGCAGCTAGTGAGGCTTCTACACCAGCGTGACCAGCACCAACAACAATTACATCAAAATTTTCATCAAACTCGTAAGACATTTTTTAGATTTATGCAGTGATTTACAATCAACTGCCCCATCCTTTCTTTGTTTTTTTCCTACAAAAATAGCCAAAACTCCAGAAAACTGTACGCAAAAACGCACAATTCTCATGAGCTTTGACCATCATGACTATTGTTAAAGTTATTTTATCAAATCAAATCGTTTTGTCAATGCAAATCACTGTTTGAGCAAGGTCTGCACACTGACGATAATCATCTGTATTCCTATCGAGAATAGTAAAAGTCCCATCATTTTCGTTATAATTTTCATCAAATTTTTTCCCAAGAAGCCTGCAATTTGTTTTGCACTTCTTAGTAGGAGATAAGTGATTACACATAGTAGAGCAAAAGCAACTACGGTTATTAGTTGATTCCGCAAACCTCCATTAGCCAAGCTTAAGGCAGTTGTAATTGTTCCTGGTCCTGCAAAAAGCGACATTGCAAGAGGAGAAATAGCAATAGACATTGGATCTGAGTTTACTGCTTGCTGCTCCATTCCTTTATAGCTAGGTGAATGATTACCATTAATCATATGATAACCGATAACGGCCACTAATATTCCACCAGCAATTCTGAAAGAAACAATTGTAATTCCAAATACTTTAAAAATGAAATCTCCTGAAAAGATAAAAACAGTTACAATAACAAAGGCAATCAAAAGACTCCTAAAAGCAATTTTTCGTGAAATTTTTTGACTATCATCTGCTACTAAAGCCATGTAAGCAGGAAGATTTGAAATTGGATTCATTATAGCGAAAAATGCCATAAATGCATAAAACAATTGGGAACTCATCGTTATTACTTACCTCCAGTTAGATATACTGACAAACTTTTCCGTCTTTATACGCTTGGTCAATAATACCGCCGCCCAAACATTCCTGACCATCATAGAAAACAACAGCTTGACCAGGTGTAATAGCACGCTGAGGTTCAGCAAAAATAACCTCTGCTTTATCACCCTTAACCTTTACAGTAACTTTACTATCAGGTTGACGATAACGGAATTTTGCTGTGCATTCCATTTCAAATTCTTCTGGCATTTCTCGAGTAAAGTGAATCATTGAAGCGTCAAGTGAAGTTGACATCAACGACTCATGGTGGAAACCTTGACCCACGTAAAGAATATTTTTAGAAAGATCTTTCCCTACTACAAACCAAGGAGCATTATCTCCACCTTTTTGACCACCAATACCCATACCACCACGTTGACCAATGGTGTAATACATGAGTCCGTTATGTTCCCCCATATCACGACCATCGACAGTCATCATACGACCTTTTTGAGCTGGCAAGTATTGGCTAAGAAACTCTTTAAAGTTTTTCTCACCAATAAAACAAATTCCTGTCGAATCTTTTTTCTTGGCTGTTGCAAGACCTGCACGTTCAGCAATCTCACGAACTTCTGGCTTTTGTAGATGTCCTAAGGGAAACATCGTTTTCTGCAACTGCTCTTGCGAAAGTTGACTAAGGAAGTAGGTTTGATCTTTATTATTATCTGCACCACGCAACATATGGACAATGCCGTCTTCATCGCGAACAACTTGAGCGTAATGTCCTGTAGCCACATAATCTGCTCCCAATGTCATCGCATAATCTAAGAATGCCTTAAACTTGATTTCCTTATTACACATAACGTCTGGATTAGGGGTACGGCCTGCACGGTACTCTGCTAAGAAATACTCAAATACACGATCCCAGTACTCTTTTTCAAAGTTGACAGAGTAATAGGGGATACCAATCTGATCAGCTACTGCTGCTACATCTTTATAATCTTCGGTTGCTGTACACACACCAAATTCATCTGTGTCATCCCAGTTTTTCATGAAAACACCAATTACATCATAACCTTGCTCTTTTAAAAGTAAGGCTGTTACTGATGAATCAACGCCACCACTCATACCGACAACAACACGTATTTTTGAATTATCAGTCATAGATAACTCCTCCCATCAAATAAAATTAACATAGACTTGAAGGGTCTAGTTATTCAAATATCGATTTGAAGGTCGATTTTGAAGCGTAAAAGCACGCAAGCTTAATTATATCATGATTAAAGAATAATGCAAAAAGGTTACCACTAGGCAACCTTTTTTATACTTATTTTTGTGTAAAGCCACTGTAAACCTATTACTCCCAGAACTATTATTGGAATCACTAACGCTACAAATAGCCATCCTGGCTCCTGATAACTTAACACAAGTTTATTCTGTCCTTTTTGTGATGAAACGGTCGGTGTACCAATCGTTGACAAATTATAGTCATCCTTGTCTAGTTCTTTACCATTTAGTGTCAAGATGGAATCTTTATAAACAACTATTGGTAGATTCAGTTTCTCACCTTCAGCAGCTTGCCAAGTTAATACAAGATAACCATCTTCGAGTATCTTCTCTGCCTTCTGATTCGTAACGATATTTTTATAATAAAGATCGTAAGTATTCTGCTCACCTATTTTCCCATAAATCGGTACGTAATCTGGTGTGGGTTTGACAACTAAATTTAAAAACTGTGACAAGTCACTGTCATTCATGGTAAGACTTATCGTCTGGTAATCTCCTTCAACGTAAGTATGTTTAACAATGGAAATAAGTTCACCATCTTGTGCCGCAGTTTTTACACGATCGGTAGTATCCATCATATTCTGAATAAGACCAACGCCCGCAAAGGCAAAGAGTAAAACAGCAATACTTTTTCGCCAGTTTACAAATCGCGTGACCGTTAACCCTGTAATTGCTAAAAGTAAAATAGTCGCAGGAACAAAAAATCTAAATGGAAATTGAATCAATTCAGCAAATGTATTTCCATTTTCTACTAGATACTGCCATGGAAAAAGACCTGTCGATAAGAAGAAAAAGATAAAATAAATAAAATGCAGTATTTTTTTCCATTTAGCAAATTTCTTCCAATTCAAAACAGCGTAAATAAACTGTAAAATGAGTAACACCATTAAGGAAATTGGGGTATATAGCCAGTATCTTGCCGTTCCATCTATCCCATTCTTACCTATTTCTCTATTTATAAATGGATCTAAAAGGTGATTAGTCCCTCTCAAATATAAGAGTACTAACCAGACATTGACAGTCAGTAAGAGGAACAGAATGACTGCTATAACGACTTGCACGAAGGTTTCCTTTTTCTTTGCGACAGGAGACTTTACAAAAGTGTAAAGATAAAAAGGAAGATACATCATCACTAGCATCAAAGCACTAAGTACGTGAACCTGAAAAATCAATGCCATTGATAAGGCAAGTCTAATTGGTTCTACTTTTTGATAAAAGACATAGTGAATCGCTGGAATAAAACAAAAAGGTAGTAAAGCTGCTCCCCAACTAGAGAACCCCTGACGCATCGTCCAGTATTGAATAGAGAATGTTGTCGCATAGAGTAAACCTAGTGACAAGGCAATATTTGTCTTAACTTTACACTGCTTGAGCAAAGCATACATTGAGGACTCAGCCAGTATATGTAGTAATACCCTTGACACAATCTGATAACGAAACCAAGTGCCACTTATTAAAATAAGCCCTCCTTGTAAATAAGCAAAAAAAGGACCGTAAAGAGCATTGACAATGCGGCCTGACTGTTGGAATCCATATAAAGATAAAAAGTAAGAAAGGTTACCATTTTTTAGTTGCATAGCAGCTTCATAGAACCTGTTATAGTGAAAGATGGAATCTGAACCTAAAATGACTTTTCTTGTAAATAGTTGTGGTGTAACCAATAACACAGCAAAAGCTATAATAATAAGAGAAAACCACAACTTTTCTCTTGATTTAAAAATTTGTTTCATTGCTATACCTTTCATTCCTATTATAACAAAAAGGCCATACCCTACCTAATAATAACAAAAAGCTCTATAAAACATATTACCCACATCCAAATTAAAAAGCTGAGAGTATGCTCCCAACTTATATTAATATTAGTAATTCCAAGCTGACAAACCTTGTGCGTTATAGGCATTCAAGGCTGATTGAATTTGATCCTCAACCGTTGCAGTAGAGCCCCATCCAGGCATTGTCTGAAAAAGACCTGATGCACCTGAACCATTTGCTGCAGTATGATCACCATTTGACTCACGCGCAATAATTGACTCCCAAGTTGACTGAGGAACACCAGTAGCAGCTGCCATCTGTGCCGCTGCATAAGAACCAACTTCTCCTGCAGTGTTACCATTTGAGAGAACAACTGACCCACTACCACTTGCAGCAACCGAAGGAGCTGTCCCAGTATTTTGAGTCGACGTAGTATCAGTACTTGTTGTAGCAGTGCTTGTAGTAGCAGTATCTGACTGAGACTTTTCAGCTGCTTCTACCGCTTCTCCTGTTGTTTCTGACTGAGGCTTACTTTCTTCAACCTTTTCTTTATTAGCCTTATTATCTTTACTTGAGCTAATTTCTGTTGATTTTACTAAATCTGCTGTCGATTCTGACATTGTTGATGCTGTTGAAGGCGCTGGAGTAACAGAATCTGAAAATGCATTAACCAACCCTTTATTAATTAGTGTAGACAGTGATACTGCCAAAATGACAATAAAACTTGTTACAATTGCTACTGGTACCGCCAATGATTTCTTCGCTACAAATTTAATACGGCGTCCCTTATAACTTTTTTTAAACATAAATCCCTCCTAGTTAATTCTAGTTACATTCATCATAACCTAGTAATATTACTGCCGATTATTTGTATTATGTCTAATGTTACAATGATTTATCAATTTAATAAAAAAATGCCAAAAATCTGGCATTTTTCCCTTATTTGTATGAGGTTTTACTAGTTTTCCTCATAAGTCAGTAATAATGATTTAGTACCAACCATTAGCATTCCAGAAAGCAAGAGCTGCAGTCCATGAACCATAACGGCTTGCTACATAATTATCTGCTACTTTCTCTTGATTTTCAGGAGACAAGTCTCCATTCAAATATGATGATGCTAATTGGTAACGTCCATAATATTGCCCATTTTGAGCTGTATAGCTACCACTTGACTCACGTTGTGCAATTTCTTCTTTGGCAGCTGCCTCTGAAGAAGAAAGATTTGTATTGGTTGCTTGAGTATCTTCACTTTGTGTAGACTCTGTTGATTGTGTTGATTCAGCAGTTGCTTCTGTTGCTTCTGTTGTAACTGAAGGTTCTGTAGTTTCTTCAGTAGTTTCATTAATTGTTAAGTTTTGACCAATAGAAATCTTATTGGCATCTTGAATACCGTTTTTTGAAACGATTTCATCTACAGTCGTACCATTCTTCTTAGCAATAGCTGAAAGGGTATCGCCTTTTTGAACTGTGTAAGTTTCTGCATTAGCTAAGGCTGTTGCTCCAAGTGTTGCTACTGTAACAAGTCCAAAAAGACCTAATTTTTTAGTGTTAGATGTATTCTTTTTTTGCATGATGATGCTCCTTTATCTATTTATAGTCCAATTCATATTAGTCAAAGATATTAAGTTATTTTATTGTTTATGACTAATAGGTAAATCAACGGGCTTATTCTATATAGGGATTTTTCAATCCAGATTAAGCTGAAGAACTATAACCATGTATCTATGATACCTTGGAAATATAACATCCCCTTGTTAGGGATATTAAAAATATTACAAGTAGATTGGGATTAGACGAAAAAAGAACGCCTACGTGGGCGTCCATCTAAAACTTCTAGGTCTTAAGACCTAGTTTTTATTTATCTCAACAAATTAACTCTTAAGATAAAAAAGCATTAATCCTAAAGCTAAAATAGCAATAATTGATAAGGTATCTCGACCATTCCATGAAAGTCGACGATATTTTGTACGTCCTTCACCACCTTGATAGCCTCGTGCTTCCATAGCAATCGCCAGAGCATCTGCTCGTTTAAAGCTTGATGCAAACAAAGGTATTAAAATAGGTATTATTGAGCGTACCTTTTGAATAATATTTCCTTCACCAAAGTCAACACCACGCGCCTTTTGAGCATTCATAATACGAGTTGTATCATCCATCAAAGTTGGTACAAAACGTAGACTCAAAGATAGCATTAAACCAATTTCATGTGCTGGCACTTTGAAAACAGTAAGAGGTTTCAAAAGTGATTCAACTGCATCAGATAAACTTAAAGGTGTTGTCGTTAGAGTAAGTAGGGTGGAAAAACTAATAATGAGGATAAATCTAAGGAATATCATCCAACCTTGATTTAAACCGACTTCTGTAATCTTAAAAAAGCCGATAGACCAAAGTACACTCCCTTTTGTATTGAAGAAAACTTGAAATAGGGTAGAAAATAAAATAATCCAAATCATCGGTTTAATTCCACCTAAAAAGAAACCAAGTTTTATTTTAGACAAGAAAACCAAGAAAAGTGTAAATAAAGTTATTACAGCATAAGTTAAGGGATTATTAGCCCAAAAGATAATAACAATATAAATCAGCATGGCTAATAATTTACTTCTAGGGTCTAATCGGTGTATAAAAGAGTCCCCAACAATATAACGTCCAATAATTAACTTATCCATGCGACACCACCTCTACGAATTCCTCGATTGTAATAGGGAGAGTTTCAAATCGATAACCTTTTTCTTGTAGCTGTAGTGCAAACTCTGTAATTTTAGGAACACCTAATTGTTTTTCTTTAAGAAAAGTAACCTTTTGAAAAACATCTTTAGGAGCTCCCGAAAATACCAGTTGCCCTTTTTCCATAACATTCACAGCTGTCGCATAATCGGCAACATCATCCATCAAGTGAGTGACTAAAACAATCGTCATTCCAGAAAGATGTAACTCCTTAAAGAGAGACATCAATTCCTTCCGTCCCTGTGGATCTAGACCGGCAGTCGGTTCATCCAGCACTAGAATATCTGGTTGCATAGCTAGAATCCCTGCAATGGCAACACGTCGCATTTGCCCTCCTGATAAATCAAAAGGATTCTGTCCATGAAATTCTTCCGGGAGTCCAACTAATTTTAGACTTTCAATAGCACGTTGTTCTGCTTCTTCCTTAGAAACTCCGAAATTTTGAGGTCCAAAGGCAACATCTTCTAAAACAGTCTCTGCAAATAACTGACTTTCTGGAAATTGAAAAACTAAACCTACTTTCTTACGAATTGGTTTTATGTCCTTGTTCTTTGATTGACTGGTTATGATAGTATCATCAACTTGAACCTGACCACTAGTTGGTAAATAGAGGCCATTCAAGAGCTGCATAATAGTAGATTTACCACTTCCGGTATGTCCAATAAAGGCTGTATATGAACCATCTTTTATCGTCGTTGTCAATTCAAAAAGGGCACGCCCCTCAAAAGGAGTACCCGCTTGATAGATATAACTTACATTTTCGAGAGAGATTCCCATAATTGTTCTACCAATTCCTTTTCTGTCAGATAGTCTTCACACTCTATCAGACCTTTATTTCTTAGCTTTTGAGTTAATAATGCACTAAAAGGGATATCCAAACCTAAGTCAACCAACTCTGTGCCTCTACTAAATAGTTCACGAGGACTTGAAACAGACTCCACTTTACCTTTTTTCAAAACCAAAACACGGTCGCTCAAAGCGACCTCATCGAGATCATGAGTAATTGATAAAACAGTCATTCCGTATTCTTTACGAATAGCTTTAATAGATTGAATCAATTCCTGGCGACCTTCTGGGTCCAGCATGCTAGTTGCCTCATCCAAAATCAAAATTGATGGTCTCATAGCTACAATACCTGCGATAGCCACACGTTGTTTTTGACCTCCAGATAATCTAGCTGGCTCTCTATCCTTAAATTCTGACATTCCTACAAATTCCAGAGCCTCTTGAACTCTTGAAGCCATTTCTTCATAGGGAACACCTTTATTTTCAAGACCAAAAGCAACATCGTCTTCAACAGTTGCCCCAACAAATTGATTATCTGGATTTTGAAAGACCATGCCAATCTTATCACGAATATCCCAGACATTCTCTTCTGTTAATTCTTGACCATCAACGATAATCTGCCCAAACTCTGCCACTAATAGTCCGTCAATAAGACGTGCTGTCGTGGATTTTCCAGAACCATTATGCCCTACAATGGATAGCCACTCCCCACGTTTCACGTGAAACGATACATCATCAAGAATATAGGATGGTTGATCTTGATGATATTTAAACTTTAAATTTTTTATTTTAATCATTTGTTTATCGTACTACTTGAAAGTATCCTTAAATAAGAAACCTGCACCTTTGAAATAATCATAGCCTGAGTAAATTGTAAAGAACAAAGCGATATAAAGCATAATTGTTCCAATAAAATGCAAATGACACAATAATAGAATGATAGATAACATCTGAGTCACTGTCTTAATCTTACCAGGCATAGCTGCAGCGAGAACTGTACCACCGTTTTCCACTAATAAAAGACGAAGACCTGTTACTGCAAGCTCACGACAGATAATAACCGAAACTACCCAGGACGGCGCTTGATTAATACCTACTAGCATAATAAAAGCTGACATTACCAACATTTTATCCGCTAATGGATCTGCAAATTTCCCGAAATTAGTAACAACATGCCATTTTCGTGCCAAATAGCCATCCAAATAATCTGTAATACTGGCAATAGCAAAGACAACCGCCGCAGCAATATGCATGATATTACTTGACGCAAGTGATGTCATTAATAAAAAGATAGGAATCAAAATAATTCTAGCAAGTGTCAATAAGTTAGGTAAATTTTCTTTTTTAAACATTTCTTCTCGATTCTATTGGATTCTTAATGTTAGGTAGCTAGGTGTATTTTTATCTAATTGCGATAAATCAAGTGACTCCCCATTTACCTTTAGAGTTACTTTTGAAGATTGAGCAATAATAATTTGAGTTGGTTTCGTTTTATCAGAAAAATCTAAAGAGTATTTTGAATTTTTCGTTTTTGAAAGGAGGTAACTCTCTGAAGTCTCTGAATTATCTACTGAAAACCAGGTGTCATCATTATTTTCTGATAACTCTACATCTAAAACTACTGAAGAATTCACATTGGAGAAATCAACCATTAGCTGATTTCCTTGAGTTGTCGTTGTTACATTTGCCCCTGAAACGGTAACCTCAGAAATGCTTCGTGACGATTTAGCCTTACTAGCCGTTGATAGATGATTAACTGTAGAGATAGTATTCGGTTTTATCACCTGAGGTTGATTAGAAAGATGTCTAATAATAATATAACCTACTGAACAAATGATAAGTAACGAAACCGCACTAAGAATTAGTAAAGGTAGATAGTTAGACTTTCTTTTTTCTTCACGTTTATGCTTTAAAAAGCGTGACATAGGAGCTTTGGTAGCTAAGCTTTCTTCCTTACGTTCAACTGTTTTCTTTTCTTTTTTTAGTTTTTGCTCGTTCTGTCTCTGCTCCTCAAACAGACGCTTTCCATCTAAACCAACCGAAGTGGCATACTTTTCAAGCGCTTCTTGCTGAATGTCCTCTGGCAAAGCTTTAAGTTGATCCATTTCCATAGCCAGAAGAAACTGAGCTTCTACTCCAGAAATTTTTTCTACATCATATAAACTTAATTCTTTCTTTATACGTGCTGCACGTAATTGCTCACCTAGAGAGTGTAACTTCATTTTTCCCCTTTCTAATATTCTTCTTTGTTTTCGTGTCTCTATTATAGCAAATAATCACTTATTTAGGGAAGACAACAAAATCGGTAATCTCTATATTTGAGAGATAGTGATTCAAAAAATCCTTCAAATCCTTGGAAGTAATGCTCATCAGTTCCTGACCAAAATCAAAGTATGTTTTATCATTCTCAAAATAAGCTAAATACTGACTTCCTAAATTCTGGATATTGTCTAGACTACGTAAAAATTCACCATACAAAGCTTTCTTTTGCAAATCCAATGCCTCATCCGTCAACAGTCTTTTTTTATCTGCCGACGTCATCACTTGACGAATTAAACTTGACATACGGATAGGTTCTGCAGTGTCCATAGTCATAATGACAAATGAATATCGATTAGATACCTCGTATTCAATTGACACAGACTCATCTATTTTTCCTTCAGCATACCAATTTTGATAATAAGGAGACGTCCAGCCAAACAGTAAATTAAACAATAACTGTACCAGTATGTTTTCTCTCATAGGATTATCAGTAAAAGGAACACTCTTAAAACCAATGGCTAACTTTGAGATGAAAATCTCCATTTGAAGACTATCTAATTTTTGGATATCTGACTCAATGGGGTTCTTTTCTTTTTCAACTATTCTCTCAGGTAGTGTAAACCCGCTTTGTTTTTCATTGACAAAAGTGTAAATATCTTCAACATCAAAATCACCTACCAAAACGAGATGACAGTTTGCTGGTTTGTAAAAGCAGTCAAAATTATCTTTCAAATCCTTTACAGTAATTTTTTCAATGCTATCAACACTTCCAGCAATGTCTTGCCCTAATATAGTATTGGGATACAAACTTTGTAAACAACCCAGATATACTCTATAATCAGGATCATCCTGATACATATTTATTTCTTGTTCAATAATTCTTTTTTCATGGTTGACAGTATCTTTGGAACTTGTAAACTTTGATGTAAACTTTAATAAAAGTTCTAAAGACTCCTCAAAGTGGTCAAGGGTAGAGAAATAATATGTTGTCTTATCCAAGGTTGTAAAAGCATTGACATCAGCTCCAAGCTTGACAAAATCCAATGTCACATCCCTTCCCTGCTCATCCTCAAATAGCTTGTGTTCCAGAAAATGAGCAATACCTGCAGGGTAAGATTGTAACTCACCATCAATATAAAAGTGATTATCTAGCGCCCCAAAATTCGTTGACAGAAAGGCGGCTTTTTCTAAAAATCCTTTTTTCTTAATAATTGATAAAGACATACCATTATCTAAAATTGCTGAATAAACTTCTTCATCAATTTTTTGATAATAACGTTTCTTCAAAGCAGCCATTCTAAGACACTCCTTCTAAAAAGAACAAACTCTGTAGCTTAACTTGACGCGCTACACGGCAAACATCTTTTTTAGTAACCTTCTCAATCTCATCTAACCAATTCTCTAATGAAAGACTTTTATCGCCAAAAATCACCTTATTAAAACGTTGTTCCACCAATGTTAAGGCATGATCTTCAGAGAGTAGGGCATTCATTCGTATGATTTTTTTGGTTTGATTCAGGAGAGAACTTGAAAAACGTCCTAATTTAATGTAATTCAATTCTCTACTAATTCCTCGCATAGCCTGATTTCTATTAGATTTTTCAATTCCAGCGTAAACTTCTAGTAAACCTGTAAAGACATCAAATTGACTACTAATTGAATAAGCCAATCCTTCCTTTTCTCGAAGCGTTGTAAATAAAGCAGAGTGGGCAAATTCACCAAACATGGCATTGAATACAATTAAAGCAAAGTAATCTTTATCTCCATATTGACATGAAAATTGGTACCCTAATTGTAGAATAGATTGACTACTCTGTCTAGGTTCTATCTTTTCTTTCACCACATTGACATAAGGTTGACTATAGCTAAACTGTAAATCAACTTGACGTCCCTCCAAAGGAAAACGATGTAAACCTTGGAGTACTTGATAATCATCAAATTCTCCAACCATAAAGATATCAATACGATCTCTTGTCAACATACTTTGAAATTCTTGATAAGCTGTAAACGAAGTCTCGGCTTCAACAAGTTCTACTTGACCATATTTGGGAACTTTCAAGCCCTCATTTACAAAATAAAGCTCTCTTCCCTTAACTTCACTGTAATAGTAATTATTCTCTGTGTCAACATCAAGGTAAGTCTTTAAATTTTGTTTCTCTATATTAAATACTTTATTTTGGTATTGAGCTACTCTTGACAGCGGCTTGTAAAGACACTCTTTCAAAAATCCTAGAACTTCCCAAAATAATCCATTATTCGTAGGGATAAAGGCATCTTTCAGATATGTCAACTCTATGTCAACACTATGTGTCAACCCTTTAGTTAACACTCTAGTTGACAACTGTGTTCCATAAAGAGAAACTAATCTCTCTTTAAAAGACTGTACTGTTGGATACGTCTGATTGGCTGTAGCCAACATTTGTGAAACCAGAGCTCGTTTAGCAATTTTTTGTTTATTCAAAGAACCTGTCATTCGAAAAACAATACGATTAGTTTTATATTTTTGTGTTGGAATGAAGTGTACATAGACACCATCAGCAATTTTCATTGATAACCTCTAAAAAGTTTATGCTTCCAATTATACCATTTTTATGCTATCTTATCTCAAGAGAAAGTTGAGGTACTATGGAATATAAATTATTTGATGAATACATCACACTGCAGGCACTTTTAAAAGAATTAAGTATCATTCATAGTGGCGGAGCTATTAAAGGTTTTTTAGCTAACAATACCGTTTTATTCAATGGTGAGGATGAAAAACGTCGTGGAAAAAAACTTCGTTATGGGGATGTTATTACTATTCCGTCTGAGGAACTTGAAATAACGATTATAGCTCCTACAACAAATGAAATTGAAGAGCATCAAAAAGAAGTCGCTGAAAAAGCACGTGTTGCTGCCATTGTAAAAAAAATGAATCAGGATAATAAAAAGAAACAAAAGGCACATCCGTCAAAAGAAGGCAATAAAACTAAACGAAAACCCGTTCGTTTCCCAGGAACCTAACTATGTGGCTCGAAAATATTGATATTCAACACTTTAGAAATTATACTGAAGCCTCTGTGAGCTTCTCACCTCATCTCAATATTTTTCTTGGTCGCAATGCTCAAGGAAAAACAAATATTCTTGAGGCCATCTATTTTCTAGCATTGACACGTAGTCATCGGACCCGTTCAGATAAGGAACTGATTCAATTTCAGCAAAATACTCTCAAACTGAATGGCATCGTGCATCGTCATAGTGGAAAGCTACCTCTGGAAATCAGTTTATCTAATAAAGGCCGCATAACAAAGGTCAACCACCTCAAACAAGCTAAATTATCCGATTATATCGGTCACATGACAGTGGTACTCTTTGCTCCTGAGGATTTACAACTTGTAAAGGGATCTCCAAGCCTAAGACGTAAATTTATAGATATTGATTTAGGACAGATTAAGCCTGTTTACCTTTCAGACCTATCAAGTTATAATCATGTACTCAAGCAACGTAATGCCTATCTCAAATCTACTGACAATGTAGACATTAATTTTCTCTCAGTGTTAGATGAACAGCTTTCCGATTTTGGAGCACGCGTTATCGAACATAGACTAGAATTTATCAAGCAATTAGAGGAAGAGGCAGATAGACATCATAGTAATCTCTCAAATCAGATAGAGCGCCTTAAAATCTCCTACGAATCTAATATCCCATTCGGGAATAACAAAGTTATTCGTGAATCATTTTTAACCACGTTAAAGCAAAATCACAAAAGGGATATCTTCAAAAAGAACACTGGTGTTGGTCCACATAGGGATGATTTGACATTTTACATTAATGACATGAACGCATCTTTCGGCAGTCAGGGGCAACAACGTAGTCTCATTCTTTCTTTAAAAATGGCTGAGATTGCTCTGATAAAAAAAGTAACAGGTGAATTTCCAATTCTTCTCCTCGATGATGTCATGAGTGAGCTTGACAATCACCGTCAACTCAAACTGTTAGAAAGTATTGACGAAGAGGTTCAAACCTTCATGACGACAACTTCACTTGATCATCTGAGTAACCTACCACCCGATTTAAAGACCTTCTTAGTCAAGAATGGTATTATTTGTGAAAAACAAGTCGATTAAGCGACTTGTTTTTCTGTTTTCTGTGCTTTACATATATGACAAGCGATGTTAAAAAGTGTAAACAAAAACTCACCCAAACCCTTTGTTAACAATTTTGTTTGTGTAAACACATTGTAAACCTACTGTAAAAATCAATGTAAAGAAAAAGTACTTACCTGAAGTAAGTACTTTTTCTACCATTTGTCAAGCATATCAAGGCATTTGATAAAAAATAGATTGAATTCCATAATCAAACTAAGGAATTTG